>CALCGM010000057.1 GCA_937900985.1 uncultured Planctomycetaceae bacterium
GGGTCGTCATGCTGCGTCATCTGGCCCAGCAGCAGCTCCTCCATTTCCCTCTGCTTCGCGTCGTAGGCCGGCACCTCTGCGAGGTTGACCTGCGTCTCCGACGGGGCCGCACCCAACTGGCTGGCCACCGCCGCCGCATGATGCTCGGCGAGCAGCTCGTGTGGATTCTCCCGCAGGTTGAACAGCTGCGTGTGCAGGCCGCCGCTGGGCGACTCGTATTTGATCAGCTTCCAGTCGCCCTTCCGCACGCTCCGGATGCCTGTCTTCTGGCCACCGCAGTAGACGCCGTAGAGCACGTCGCGAATCGTCTGCTGCTCTCCCATGAGAACAGGCAGAAAGGTCGTGCCCTCATTCGTGGCGGGAGCCTCAACGCCGGCAACGTCGCACACCGTGGCCAGCAGGTCGGCGAGGTAGATGTTGCCCGCGGCCCGGCTGCCCGCCGCCACGCCGGGGCCCTTCACCACAAACGGCACCCGCCAGGTGTGCTCGTAGAGATTCTGCTTTCCCTGCAGCCCATGGCGGCCGATCGCCATGCCATGGTCGGCCGTATAGAAAATCCAGGTGTTGTCGAGCTCGCCCATCGCCTCAAGCCTGTCGAGCACGCGGCCGATCTGCCGGTCGATGTTCTCGCTGCAGGCATACTCGCGGCCAAGTTCGTTGCGAATCGTGGCCTCATCGCGGTTGGCCCACACGCCACTGACCGCCACCTCATCGCGAACATCCATGTGGCCATGGTCGAAGGGATGCCTGGGGAGCCAGTTGGGCGGCAGCGGCGGCTGCCGCGGATCAGCCTTGGGCAGCTCCGCCTTCTCGGCATGGTTGGTCGCGCCATACTTCGCGAGCAGCTCCGGCGTGCCGTCGCGGGTGTCGTGGGGATGGGAGAAGCCGTAGTAGATGAAGAATGGATCAGTGTCGCCGGTCTGCTCCCGTTCCTCGAGCGCATCGATCACGCGATCGCCATGCCACACGCTGCCTGTTTCATCTGTGCCGCCCCGCTTGGTGGCATCGTGGCGAACGGTGAACTGTCGGTTGGCCCCTTCGTAGCTGTTGCCCTGCTTGCAGGTTCGCATCGTGTCGTAGCCGGCGGCGTTCAACACAGCCGCAAGCGTGTGGGCTTCCAGGCCCGGCGGGCAGTGGGGCGCGGCCGTCGCCGGCCCTTTGTCGCCTCGCCTGCGGCGGGGCACGTCCGGATGAATCGGAAGATGCCAGACCGTGCGGCCGCTCATCAGCATGTGCCGGCTCGGCGTGCAGACGGCGCCCGAGAACGAGCCCATGTGGTAGGCCGCATCCAAGACCATCCCCTCGGCTGCCAGCCGCTCGATCACCGGCGCGTCGAGCGTCGCTGCCGGGTTGTAGAAGCGGAAGTCAAACGGCGACTGATCATCAACAACGATCAGGAGGATATTCGGCCGCTCGGCCGCTAAGGCTGTTGGCAGCGGGCCGCCGCTGATCGCCAACACGATCCCTGCAATCCACAAGTCAACACGCAGTCGCATGGCAGGATGCTCCTCTCGGGAAAACGCCAGTAAAAAAACTACCGCGGCACCGGCACCGCTGCCCGCACGATGTCATCGGCCATGTCGGCAAAGTGCTGCCAGTCTTCCAGCAACAGGTCGTGCTTGCCGGCCCGCACGTGATAGCGGACAGCGCTCCCAATCGATGTGCCGACCGGCGGATACGCGTTGGTGCCAAGGCCCTCGCGGCCGTAGAGCTTCCAGACCGGACCCACGGCCTCGGCTGCCAGAAACTCACCCCGTGGGTCTGCCCAGCGATCTCCCTCGGCACTGGCCACATAGAGCGGCCGGGGAGCGGTCATCGCCAGCAGCGTGTGCTGATCAACCGGCAGCTCCAGCTCGCGTCCGGCGTAGGTCGCAAAGCTCGGGCAGAACCAGTGCGGAAACCGCGAGGTGATCACGCCCACCGTCTCACCGTAGTTGCGTCGCGAAAGCGCCGCCCCGCCGCAGCCCGACTCGTTGGAGACGACCATCGCAAACCGCGGGTCACAGGCCCCGGCCCAGAGGGCGGTCTTGCCCAGTCGCGAGTGGCCCACCACGATCACTCGCTCACCATCCACCTCGGGCAGCGTGATCAGCCAGTCGAGAATCCGCGAAAGCCCCCAGGCCCAGGCGGCGATCGCCCCCGGCTCATTGGCTGGCAGATCGCCGTC
>CALCGM010000058.1 GCA_937900985.1 uncultured Planctomycetaceae bacterium
CCTGAGCCCGCTGCCGGCGGCCCATCATCAGCCGCGGGCGAAGCGGGTGATCTTCCTGTTCATGGCGGGAGGCGTCAGCCAGGTCGACAGCTTCGACCACAAGCCGTTGCTTGAACGGCGAGACGGCGAACTGCTCGACTTCGCCGACGCCCGCACGCGAGCCCGCGGGGAGAAAGGCACGCAGGCCCGGGTGATGAAGTCGCTGTGGCCCTTCCGGCCCCGCGGCGAGAGCGGCAAGCAGGCCTCCGAGCTCTTCCCGGAGATGGCCGGGCATGTCGACGACCTCTGCTTCCTGCACGGCATGCACACCGAAGGCGTGGCCCACGGGCCGGCCACGATCTTCCTCCACACCGGGGCCACCAGCCAGATCCGCCCCTCCATGGGCTCCTGGGTGAGCTACGGCCTCGGCTCCGAGAATGAAAACCTGCCCGGGTTTGTGTCGCTGCTGCCATCGAGCGGCAACGGTGGCCCTCGCAACTATGGGAGTGCGTTTCTGCCGGCTGTCCACCAGGGCACGGCGATTGGACGCGCCGGCATCCCGGCTGCCGACGCCACCATCGGCTTCCTGAGCAACCCGCAGCGGTCGCTGGCCGAGCAGCGGGAGCAGTTTGATCTCCTACAGTCGCTCAATCGCGAGCAGGCGGCCGCCCGCCTCGGGCCAGACTCACAGCTTGAGGCGGTGATTGAGTCGTATGAACTGGCCTGGCGGATGCAGCAGGTGGCTCCCGACGTCCTCGACCTCTCGAGCGAGTCTCCAGAAACGCTCGCCCTCTACGGCATCGGCCAGAAGGAGACCGACAGCTACGGTCGTGAATGCCTGATGGCCCGTCGGCTCGCCGAAGCGGGCGTCCGCTACATCCAGGTCAACTACACCGACAACTCCAACAACCCCGCCTGGGACCAGCACACCAACATGCCCAAGCATGCCGACCATGCCCGGGCCGTCGACCGCCCCATCGCCGGCCTGCTCACCGACCTCAAGCGTCGCGGGCTGCTGGAAGACACGCTTGTCTGGTGGGGCGGCGAGTTTGGCCGCAATCCCTACGCTCAAGACAACGGCACAGGCCGCGACCATGATCCCGACGGCTTCACCGTCTGGCTCGCCGGCGGCGGCGTGAAGCGAGGCTTCTCCCACGGGGCCACCGATGAGTTTGGCCACGTCGCCATCGACGGCCGCACCCACATGCACGACCTGCATGCCACGGTGCTGCACCTCCTCGGCCTCGACCACGAACGCCTCACCTACCGCCACGCCGGCCGCGACTTCCGCCTCACCGACGTCGCCGGCCGGGTGATCGGCGAGATCCTCGCCTAAGCTGCAGGCCCACCGCGGTCAGACAAAAAGCTTCGTGACCGCCTGCGCCTTCACCAGCTCACGGGGCTGGTTGAGGTGGTTGTAGACGATCGTTTCGGGATCGATGCCGAAGCCGTGGTAGATCGAGGCCAGCACCTCGCCCGGATGAACCGGATCGGTGAGGGGGGCGCTGGCCGTCTGGTCGCTCTCGCCGTGCACGTAGCCACGCCGGATTCCGGCGCCCGCCATGATGCCGGTGTAGCAGTAGGGCCAGTGGTCGC
>CALCGM010000059.1 GCA_937900985.1 uncultured Planctomycetaceae bacterium
TCTCGAATGCCGATGTGCACCAGACCTACGCAAAGCTCTACCGCGACGTTCCCGGGGCACGCCGCAGGCAGCGGCGGCTGGAGCGGATGGCCTGGTCGATGTCGCTGTTTGTGCTCTACTTCGGCACAAACCGGCGATACCCCGATCTGGCCCACCACACGATTCTGTTTGGTCCGAGATTCAAGGGGCTGCTGCGAGACATCTTTCGAGGCCCACGGCTACCTGATGACTTCAGCCTCTATCTGCATGCCCCAACCATCACCGATCCCGGGATGGCGCCTGAAGGGGGGGAGTCTTTCTACGTGCTGAGCCCTGTTCCTCACCTGGGGAATGCGGCGATCGACTGGGAGACAACGGCCCAGACCTATGGCGATGCGATTCTGGAGTCGCTGGAGACGCACCTTCCCGGGCTGCGACAATCGATCGTAACCCGCCGTCATTTCACACCAGCCGATTTTGCACGCAAGTTTGGTGCGTATCACGGGTCTGCTTTTTCGGTCGCTCCCACACTGACCCAGAGCGCGTATTTTCGTCCGCACAACCGAGATCCAGACATCCCCGGGCTCTACATCGCTGGAGCGGGAACCCATCCGGGGGCGGGCATCCCCGGTGTCGTCAACTCAGCAAAGGCGACCTGCGATACGATCGCCGCCGATTTCTATGTCGCCAGCCACTGACACGTTCGCGGCCAGCCGATCGATGCAGCGGCACTCGATTCAGCGGCACAGCCGGTCGTTTTCGTTTGCGAGTCGTCTGCTTCCAGCGAGCGGGCGGGACGACGTCGAACGGCTCTATGCGTGGTGCCGGTGGTGTGACGACGGCGTCGATGCGGCGGCTTCCCCCCGGGAGGCAGAGAGCTTTCTTCAGCAGGCTGCTGATGACGTCGACCGCATCGCCAGCGGGCAGGCCCCGGTTGCGGTGGAGAGCGACTGGCTGGCAGCGCTGGTCCGCCGCTACAACCTCCCGATCGCCGCCGCGGACGCGCTCCTTCAGGGCATGCGGTCGGATCTTGAGCCGGCAGCCGGTTGGGGCGCGGATGAGCTGCTGCGATACTGCTTTCGCGTGGCCGGGGCGGTGGGCGTGCTCATGTGTCCGATCCTCGGCCTCCAGGATCGCCGCTACCTTCCGCATGCGGCGGCCCTCGGCATGGGGATGCAGATGACCAACATCGCCCGCGACGTTGCTGAAGACTGGCAGCGAGGCCGGTGCTACCTGCCGGTGGAATGGACCCAGGGGCTCTCGCCCACGATCAGCCGCGAGCCAGAGGGCGGGGCTGTGCAAAGCGGTGTTCGCGAGCTCCTGGCAACAGCCGACAGCTACTACGCGGCTGGGGAGAGCGGCATCGCTGCCCTGGAGAGCGGATCTCGGCTTGCCGTGCGGGCTGCGTCGAAGATCTACCATGCGATCGGCACGCAGATACGGAAGCGGCAGTATCAGGTGCTCGACGGTCGGGCCCGCGTTTCCTTGATGGGAAAAGTGGGCTACTTTGGCACGGCAGTGCTGGCAGGCTTTTCGAAGAATGAGGGCCTGCCGCCCGCGGCGGATGCTGCCCGTGCCCTCGCCGTCTCAGAGAAACTCTTGTTTGACCATGGAGTCTTGTCATGAAGTCTGACGCCTGGAGCGTTGTGTTCACCGGCCTATCGCTGACATGCGTCACGTCGACGGTCTTGTTTCTGCTCGTTGTCATCAACCCCAAAGACGCTTCCTACGGCTCGGCACCGCTTGTCTACGCAGGCATTTCTGCCGGCTTGGCCGTCGCGTTCAACAGGGCAGCAGCCTGGATGCTGCGTCGGGGGCCGAGTTCGGCGTGACAGGTTGCCGAGCGGCAGTGGTGCCTTGTCAGCGCGGCGACCCGGCTTTCAGCAGTCGCCGGTGGCGTCGAGTCGTTCTTTCAGGCGGCGGGTGGCGGCACGGCCGAGGGTGAGCGGCTCATCGCTCTCGGCAAACTCGATCTGCGTGCCTCCCTGCCACTGCCAGCGGACCATCGTGATCCGTTCCAGCCCCACCAGCAGCGAGCGGCTGACGCGGAGGAACGACTCGGCTGGGAGCTCGCTCTCCCAGTGCACGAGCGGCCGCCGGACGACGACGGCCTCGCGGCCGACCGCATGCACCTGGGTGTAGTTTTCCTGCGACTCGATCCAGAGGATGTCGCCGGCGGGAACCACGGCGGTCTCTCCGGCAATCGGCAAGACAACTCGCTCCTCGGCGGCGGAGGCGTCGATCGGCTGCGGGGGCAAAGGCTCGGCTGGGCTGCCTCGCTGGCTCATGGAGGCGAGCCTTGCCAGGGTGCGTTCGAGCCGGGCCGCCGAGACAGGCTTGAGCAGGTAGTCGCATGCCGCCGTTTCAAACGCCTCGACGGCGTAGTCTTCGAAGGCGGTGACCACCACGCCGAGGATCGCCGGATCGAGCCGGTCGAGCACCGAGAGCCCATCGCGGCCAGGCATCTCCACATCGACAAAAACGGCGTCGGGCTTCACGTGGGCGATCACCTTCTCCGCCTGATCGGCACGGCGTGCCCGGCCCACCACCTCGACGTGGTCGTGTCGCGACAAGAGCTCGGCCAGCCAGCGACTCGCGGCGGCTTCGTCGTCCACAAGCACCACCCGCAGCGGCGGCGGGTTGTCGGGGAGCTGATCGCGGTTGCTCATGGGGATCGTCCAAGCGTTAGGCAGCCGTGGTGGCCTGCGCCGCAGGCAGCGAAAGGGTGGCGGTCACGGTGCCGCCTTCTTCCCTGAGATCCAGCTGATGGTCAACGCCGCTGAGCTCAAGCCGCCGTCGCAGGTTGGCGAGGCCGGTGCCCTGTCGGGTGGAGTCAGCCGCAGCCCAGCGGCCGCTATTGCTGACGGTGATCACAAGCCTGTGGTCGGCCACCCGCGCCGTGACGGCGATCTCCCATGGCGGGTGACATGTCTGGCTGGCAAACTTCAGCGCGTTGTCGACCAGCGGGGCGAGCACCATCGGCGGCACCGCGATCCGCCGGGCAGCCGGCGACGCTCCCACGCTGCAGCGAAGGTCGTCGCCAAAGCGGGCTTCGTGCACCGAGAGCAGCTGCTCGGTGGCGTCGAGCTCATGGGCCAGCGGCTCGGGCTCTTTGCCACGGGCGAGGCAGAACCGCAGGTAGTCGGACAGCGCTGTGGTGACGGCCTCCACAGCATCGGGGTCGTGGCGGCAGGCGAGCACCGCGCTTAAGGCATTGAAGAGGAAATGCGGCTCCACATGCTGGCCGAGCCGCTCAAGCTCGCTCTCCCGCAGGGCCACCTCGGCCTTGGTCGCTCGCAGTTTCGCTGTAGCGGCTGCAGCAGCGTTGCGGAGGGAGGTGGCTCGCTGGCGGAGCAGCAGGTAGGTGGCTGACCAAAACAGGCAGATGATGAAGCGAGCCATCACGGCAAACGACGGGTATCGTTCCACCGCGGCCAGAGCCACAGGCATGAGCCACACCGCGATCAGCTGAAACCCTGCCAGCTCCAGCAGGGCTGCCGTCAGGCAGGCTGCCACCACGGTTGCCACGAGCCACCCACCATCCAGCCGCTCGATCCTGGGGAGCCGGTAGATGCTCCGCAGAAACAGGGTTGCCCCGAAGATCGTGCACATCCGCACAAGGATCAGCCAGGGCAAGGATCCGGCGGGAAGGTCGGGCGTTGTCAGCGATGAGAAGACCGTCGCCACGCCCAGGGTGACCAGCGGAAGGATCACCGCCTGCGTGAACCAAAACAGCTGCCGCTCGTCGCCCGACGCATGCGAGGCCTCGTCGGCTCGAGAAGCGGCTCTGTCGGCCTGCGTTTGCACTGCGGCAGCGGTCCTAAACATGGGGGGGAGGCGGCCCTCTGAGTGTAGCGGTCAAGGCCGGCCCGAGACGCCACCGACCGTTCGTCACACCCCACCGCCGATTCGTCACTTTTTTTTCGTCAGGGGAAAACAGCGCCGCTGCGTTGCTGGTAGGGTCGCCGAGCCTCCACCTGAAGCGGCCTTGCGGCAGCGTTTCGTTGCATCACCGGACGATGCAACCGCGATGGGGGAGGGCGGAGGTTTTAGGAAAG
>CALCGM010000060.1 GCA_937900985.1 uncultured Planctomycetaceae bacterium
TGCGTATGTGTCGTGCTGGCAAGGAGGACTGGCTGTCGTCGATGTTTCCCAGCCGGCCACGATGACGATTGTGGGGCAGGTTGATGTGCCCGGCGATGTCTGGGCTGCAACGCTCTCGCCAGAAGATGGCGTGGTGTATGCCGCTGGGCGAAACGGTCGTCTGACGATGATTGATGTGGCTGCCCCAGAGGCCCCCCGCGTGCTTTCGCAGATCGAAGGGCTCGGCCGGGGCCTTTGTCTCGTGGTCTCTGCAGACGGGCGGCGACTCTACGCGGCTGAAGAATCCGGAGGGATTTCCACGTTTGACATCGCCTCGCCTCGCACTCCGGTGTTTGTGGAGACACGTTCTGGTTGGGGCACGGGAGTGTTTGGGTTTGCAGGTCTGCCGAGTGGCCTGCATGGCCTCGTGGCGTTGAACGAGGGAGGACTCGTGGCGATCACGTTTGAGGCTGAGGCAGACAGGCCAGCTCGCGGGCTGTGAGCAGCCCGCTGGCGACATGCGTCACCTCTTCGATTTCCCGTTGAAGACGATAGTGCCGGCTGGCACCGCCTCGCCCTGCAGGGCCGCCAGAAAGTCGCCCGCATCACTCACCCGGGCAAAGCCCACGCCGCGGCGGCCGCAGGCTTCCCGCCAGCCTGCGAAGTGTCGCTGGTAGGCCTGCCGGTAGCGGCCGAGGAGATCGCCATCGACCCGCTGCTGCCGACGGGTGAGCCGCTCGGCGTCTTCAAACTCGATGTTTCCTTGCCAGTCGGGGCTGCTCTCCTGGCGGGAGAAGGGGGCGAGCACGAGGCCCCGGCTGCCGGCCGCTGTCAACGCCGCCGCGGCCCGCCCCGGGGCCGAGGCGTCGAGCAGGTCGCTCAGCAGCACGCGGAGCGAGCCCGCGCGAAAGGGCACGCGGTCGAGCTGATCGGCAAGCAGCGGCAGCGGCGGCGTGGCCTCCGGCAGCCGGCGACTGACCTTCGAGCGGTCGTCGGAAGACAGGCCCAGGGTCGCGGGCCAGCGGTCGTTGACCGCCTGGTCGACCGGGAGTTCTTCGGGCAGCTCGGCTGCAGATCGCCCCAGGAGGAAGAGCTTGAGGTGGCCGCCGATCCGCAGGCCGCTCTCCAGACAGAAATACACCAGTTCCCAGACGCGGCTCGCCTTCGGCTCGTTGAGAAACATCGAACCGCTGACGTCAAACACGAGGTCGATCCGTGGGGTCACCTCTTCGCGATAGAGCTTCAGCGTGTAGTGGCCGGTGCGGGCGTAGGCCTGCCAGTTGATGTGCCGGGGGTCGTCGCCGGGCACGTAATGCCGGTGGTCCTGAAAGTCGAGGGAACTGCCGGTGCCACCGCCGAGCACGCTGCCGGAGGTGCCCCGCCAGCTGCCGGCCTGCAGGGGCAGCCCGGCAACGGCCGCGACGGCCTTCATGCGGGCATGGATCTCGCGAAGATTCATGCCGTCGCTCCCCGGTCGACCGCACCAGCCCGGCGAGCCCTCGCTGCCCGCGCCTCGGCAAGCAGCTGCCCGGTGGTCCGCATCTCTCGCAGCCACGGCCTGAGCACGACTAGGAAGACGACCACCGTGACCGCGATGCTGGCCATCAGGCAGGCCAGGGCCATCGCACCGCTCCTGCCGCTGGTCAGCAGACAGCTCAGCGACGCCAGGGGGAGCGGCAGCAGCCACATCCAGCCTTCCCACCAGCTCTCCCAGGCTGTGCTAAACGGCTTCATCGCACTGGCATAGGCAAAGGCCAACAGACACACCAGCTGCACGAGGACATAGGGCAGCAGCCGATTTCGCACGCGGGGCAGCCAGACAACCGCTGGCAGCGGGAAGACCACCGTCGCCCCCAGCAGCCCGCCGAACGCCATCACCCAGACCGTCTCGCCGCGGGGCACGCCATACCGCACGTCTGCCACCCACCACCAGGCCGACAGGCCGAGGGCCATCATCACCACCGCGAAGACGAGCCCTGTCGCCCAGCCGGGCGTCAGCACCCAAGCGGCGAGGCGACCTGGCAGCCCGAATCGGGCAAATGCCGCCGCCTGCGACCTCAGGTGCACCGGCTGCTCGAGGATCGCCCCGATCGGGAAGGCGATCACCAAGGGCAGCGTGATCAGGATGGTCAGGATGGCCGTCGGCGTTGCAGCGAAGGCCGCAACCAGCAGCCAGACCAGGCCGATCGCCAGGGCGAGCGACCGCTGCCGTAGCGCGTGGTTCTCGGCGATCGGCGCGATTTTTGCTGCCGAATACTCAAGCAGCACAGCCGTGTAGAGCGCCACCGCGGCCAGCAGGCCGACCCAGCTCCCCGGCCCCATCATGCTTCGGCCACCCGGGTTGTCGAGCAGCTCCATGAACGAGACAAAAAGCGGCAGGGCAAGCACCGCGATCGCGATCCGCAGCCCGCGGGCCCTCGTGGAGAGCGCGATCGCCGCAGCGGCCACCACCATGGAGCCGGCAAACAGCCAGCCGATGGTCACGAGGTCGCCGACCACGTTGATGTTGCCGAAGAAATACCGCAGCACGACGTAGGGCAGGATCGCCGTCACGAGCAGCGCCCCCTGGGCCACAATCGCCAGCCACTTCCCCAGCACAATACTGGTCGCGGAGAGCCTGGTCAGCCGAACGAGGTCGAGCTTGCCGTCTGCCTGCTCGCCACTGATTGCTCCCAGGCCGCGGAGCGGAATGATCACGAGCACCGCCGCCGCCACGATCGGCCAGAAGAAGTACTGAAGCGTGAACGTTCCGGGCCCGCGACCGGTCGCGTCGAAGTCCAGCACGCCAAACGACAGAGCCAGAAACATCGCCACCTGCAGGGCGACGAACGTCCAGGCAAACGCCCCAGACTGCACCCCCTGCCGCAGTTCCTTCACGACCATCGGGCTGAGCCAGGGCGGGAAGTCGTCTCCTCGCCAGGCGGTTTTGTGCGTCGTGCGTGTCATGTCGCCCTGCTCTTCACCATGTCGACAAAGGCCTCCTCCAGCCGCCGCTG
Organism: uncultured Planctomycetaceae bacterium; assembly: GCA_937900985.1. Taxonomy (GTDB): domain Bacteria; phylum Planctomycetota; class Planctomycetia; order Pirellulales; family UBA1268; genus M30B53. The sequence goes on from CALCGM010000060.1 coordinate 2,976, forward strand.
CTCACGGCGAAACTCGACGACCACGACGCCAGCGGTGACCATCCGCCGCAGGCCGTCGGCAAGGGCTTCGGCGGTGCCGGCAGCGGATTCCAGCCGGGCCCCATCTCGCCTCACCTCCAGAACCCGCCAGCCTTGGCTTGTCTCGGCCCACTCGACGAGCGGCGCGGGATCGCCCGCAACGACGACCTGCACGGCTGCCGCTGCCATGGCGGCTCCCGGCAGCGTGCCGTGCGTGAGGGTGTCGGCATTGCCGTGGAAGACAAGCTGGCCGTCGTCGATAAACAGCAGCGAGTCGCACATCTCGCCGAGCTCGCTGAGGATGTGGCTGGAGATGAAGAGCGTCTTGCCGCGCTCGGCGAGCAGCCGGACGAGGTTCTTAAACTCAAGCCGCGCCTTCGGGTCGAGGCCGGCGGCCGGCTCGTCGAGGATCAGCAGCGCGGGATCGGGGATCAGCATCCGGCCAAAGCAGAGCCGCTGGCCCATCCCCTTGGAGAGCTTTCCCATCTGCCGGTCGGCCAGCGGCGTGAGATCGGCGAAGTCCATCACCTCCTCGACCCGCGCCCGACGCTCCGCCCTGCCAAAGCCGTAGGAGCGGGCAAAGAAGTCGAGATATTCCAGCACCGTCATGTTGGGGTAGGTGCCAAACGCGTCGGGCATCCAGCCCACGAGCCGACGGACAGGCCGCGGGTTGTCGATCACATCGTGGCCATCGACGACCACGCTCCCCGACGTCGGCTCGTCGAGCGTGGCCATGATCCGCATCGTGGTCGTCTTGCCCGCACCGTTGGAGCCGATGAAGCCCACGACCCCGCCGCGGGGAATCGTGAACGAAAGATCGCGGACAGCGTGGACCCTGTCGAACACACGGTTGAGGCCGGTGACCTCAACGAGCGGATTGGCTGAGGCTGCCTCAGCGGAGGAAGCCGGCGGCGTGGTGGCAGCAGTCATGGCGCGGTCGTCCTCGTGAAAGGTCCGACGAAGACAGCCTTGTCGTCGATCCAGCGGAGCGAGCCGAGCGTTGCCACGGCAACTGCCGCTGCATTGCCTGCCTCGGCGTAGGCA
>CALCGM010000061.1 GCA_937900985.1 uncultured Planctomycetaceae bacterium
GCGATCGCGAGCATCACGTAGGTCGAAGGCTCGGGCACGGCGGTGACCGTCACAAAGGCCTGCGTGCCGGAGGCCGGCAGGGAGTCGCCCCCACCAGCCCCTCGCTGGCGGTGCGCACGTCACTCCACTCGGCGGGGCACAATGGAGAACGCGGTGCGGCTCATCTGGGCCCATAGTGGAGCGATTCGCTCCGCTCGCACCTGGTCGTCGGAAGTTGCCTTGAGCCCGGATCGAAGGGAACCTTTCTTGTGCTGCCGTCGTCTGATGGGCAGCAGCCCGCCGCCGCGGTTGCATCGCTGATCCCCCAACCAGGGCCCGTGCGGCCTTTCGAGGAGTTTGTCTCATGTCGACGCCAGGCCCCGCCCACTCGCTCTCCGCTTGCCGCCGCGGCAGGCCAGCCAGAGCTGCCACCCGCGCGACCGCCGTCGCGGCCGCCGTCGCCAGCCTGCTTGCATGGCCCGCTGCCACCCTTGCCGAGAGCGTCAGCCGCGAGGCGGTGCCGCTGGAGAAGGTGGTGGTGTTTACCTCCGGCGTGGGCTACTTCCAGCACGGCGGTGAGGTCGAAGGCGACGCAACGGTGCGGCTCGACTTCCAGACCGACGAGATCAACGACCTGCTCAAGAGCATGGTGGTGCAGGACCTCAGCGGCGAGGGGGCGGCTCCCACCGTCAACTACGCCTCCCGCGACCCGATCACCAAAACCCTCGCCTCCTTCGCGATCGACCTCACCGACGACCCCTCAATCGGCACGCTCCTGGGGCGGCTGCGGGGCGAACGCGTGGAACTGCAGGCGGCAAGCCCCGTGACCGGCACGATCCTCGGTGTGGAAAAGCGGCTGGTTCCCGTCAGCGACGACCGGCCGCCCGTGGAAAAGGACTACATCACGGTGCTCGCCGACGACGGGCTACGAACCCTCGCCCTGGAGACGGTCACCCGCATCCGCCTGGTCGACGCGGATCTTCAAAAGGAGCTTGAGAAGGCCCTCGCGGTGCTCGCCTCTGCCCACGACAGCGATAAGAAGCAGGTCACGATCCGCTTTCCCGGTGAGGGCCGCCGCGACGTCCGCATCGGCTACGTGCAGGAAATGCCACTGTGGAAGACGAGCTACCGGCTCGTGCTCGACGACGATGGCAAGGCCTTTCTGCAGGGCTGGGCGATCGTGGAAAACACCACCGACCACGACTGGAACGAGGTCGACCTGACGCTTGTCAGCGGCCGGCCGATCTCGTTTGTGATGGATCTCTACCAGCCGCTCTACGTGCCGCGGCCCGAGGTGCAGCCGGAGGTGTATGCCTCGCTGCTGCCGCAGGTCTACGGCCAGGACATGCTCGCCAGCGAAGACGAGTTTCTCGGGCGGCGGCTGGCTCGTGGTGAGCCGCAGGTCGAAATGGAGATGATGGTAGACAGCATGGCTGGCATGGGCTCCGGCGGCATGCCGGCTCCGGCAGCGGCGCCAGGCATGGCCGCCAAGGCGATGTCGCGGGGCCGACGGGCGGGCATCTCGCTGGGGGAGGCCGCGGCCGCCACGCAGAGCCTCGCCGACGGCGGCGACCTCGGCGAACTCTTCCGCTACGCCATCCGTGAGCCGGTGAGCCTCGCCCGGCAGCAGTCGGCCATGCTGCCGATCGTCTCGGGGCCTGCGGAGGTGGAGAAGCTGGCGGTCTACGACGAGCAGGTGCTCGCCAAGCACCCCCTCTCCGGCGTGCGGCTGAAAAACACCACGGGACTGAGCCTGATGCAGGGGCCGCTGACGGTGTATGAGGCGGACGCCTACGCCGGCGATGCCCGCATCGAAGACCTGCCGCCGGAGAGCTCGCGGCTGATGACCTACGCCGTCGACCTCGACGTGGAAGTGGCTCCCCGCAGCGAGCTCGCTCCCGAGCTGCTCACGGCCGTGAAGCTCGCCAAGGGCACGCTGATCGAAACCCGCAAGCTCGCCCGCCAAAAGGTCTACGACATCCGCAACTCTGGCGATGAGGCGGTCGCGCTCCTCGTGGAGCATCCGCTGGAGCCCGCCTGGACCCTCACGGCGCCGGCGAAGCCTGCCGAGACCACCCGCGACCGCTACCGCTTTGCGGTCGACGCCGAGCCGGGCGTGCCCACGAGCCTGACGGTGGCCGAAGAGCAGATCGTCCACCGCAGCTTTGCGATCACCACCTTCAACGACGATGGGATCGCGGTCTACATCCGTGCGCAGGAAGTCAGCGATGCGGTGAAAAACGCGCTTCGCGAGGTGGTCGAAAAGAAGCAGGCCCTGGCTTCCCTCGCCCGTGACCGCACCGACCGCGAGCAGGAGATAGCGGCGATTGGCGAAGAGCAGAGCCGCATCCGCGACAACATGAGCCGGCTCGACCGCACCAGCGAGCTCTACACCCGCTATGTGCAGAAGTTTGATGAGCAGGAAACACGGATCGAAGACCTCCGCGAGGAGATCGCCGAGCTGCTTGAGCAGGAGCAGCAGGCCCAGGCTGCGCTCGATGCCTTCCTTGTGTCGCTCGAGATTGAGTGAGGTGCCGGCGGATATGCGTGACCTCCCGAGGGCCGAGCGGCGAGCGGATGGAGCAGGCAGTCGCTCTGGCTCGTCGTCGGCTCGTGACCAGCGGCCATCGGCCCAGTGAGCCGTTTTCACCCGTCCCATCAAACCATCCTTGGAGACACCGATGCAACCGTTCCGCTTCCTTTTTCGGGCCACGATGACGCTCAGTGCGATGGCGCTGATCGCTGCGGCTGGGCCTGCTCGAGAAGCCACCGCCCAGGCAAGCCCCGCTCCGCCCACGGAGGCGGTGAGCAGCCTCGGCTGGCAGCTGGTTGCCCGGAGTGGTCATGGCAATGCGGTGGTCTCACCGGCCAGCGTCTGGCAGGCCCTGGCGATGACCCACGCTGGGGCGGGTGGAGAGACGGCTGCCGAGATTGCAGCCGTGCTCGGCATGCCCGACGACGCCGCGTTGATCGGCGAGACGTCGGCGGCTATGCGGCAGGCCTTCGCGAAGATCGCCAGCGAGCAGATCCGCCTGGAGATCGCCAACCGGCTCTGGCTGCAGGAGGGAGAGCCGATCGCCGAGCCGTTTACGGCCATCCTGGAAGCCAAACATGCCGCCTCCGCCGGCCTGCTCGATTTTGTGGCGGCTCCGGAGGCCGCCCGGAGCGATATCAACCGCTGGGTGGCTGAACACACGGGGAAGCGGATCACCAACCTGCTTCCTTCCGGCTCGATCACGCCGCTGACCCGCCTGGTGCTGACCAACGCCGTGTTCATGAAGGCCGACTGGGCCGTGCCCTTTGATCCATCGCAGACCCGCGACAGGCATTTTGACCTCGGCGAGGGCGTGCAGGTGAAGGTTCCCTTCATGCATCGCAGTGGCAGCCTGCGGGCCGGCCGAACCGGGCGGGAAGGGGCCGAGATGCTCGTCTGCGAGATTCCCTACGCCGGCGGACGGCTCTCGATGGTGATCCTGGTGCCCGACTATCCCGACCCGGATGGAGCGGACGGCGCCGGCAGCGTGCTCGCCCAGCTCGATGGCAGCTGGCTGGCGTCGCTGCAGGCGAGCGGCGGCCTGCAGATGCGGCCCGTGCAGCTGGCCCTGCCCACGTGGACCGCCCGCAAGCCCCTCTCGCTCAACGACACCCTCGCCGACCTGGGCATGCCCACCGCCTTCACCCGCGAGGCCGATTTCTCCGGCATCGACGGCACCCGCGATCTCTTCATCTCCGACGTCGTCCACGAGGGCTTTGTGGAGGTCAGCGAGGAGGGCACGGAGGCCGCCGCAGCGACCGGCGTGGTGATCGGCGTGAAATCGGCCTCGCCGCCGGTGGAGCCGCTCACCATCACCGCCAACCGCCCCTTCCTCTGGGCGGTCATCGACACCGCCACCGGCAGCATGCTCTTCGCCGGCGAGGTCGCCGACCCCCGCGGCTAGCCCGAGCGAGGAGTGAGCCCGAGCGGCCCACCCTATCGGCATCGCCACCTTCGGATAGGATGTCGTTCAACGGCTCATGTTTGGATCCTGTTTCCCGGAGGCGGCACCCCAGTGGCAGCAG
>CALCGM010000062.1 GCA_937900985.1 uncultured Planctomycetaceae bacterium
GCACGGTCACATTCGCATCCGCCTGCGGCGAGAGCAGCATCCGAAAGCCCCCCTCCGGCGGCGAAGGAACCAGGCCCCGCAGCATTGCTCCGACATTCGGCCGGGCGAGCACAAAGTTCACCAGAAACGAGCAGACAACGACAAGCACGATCCCCTTGAGCAGCTTCTCTACGGGCTTGTAGAGGTTGCCGAAACGGTAGATCACCGCGATCACAAAGGCGTTGACCGCCAGCAGCACGGCAACCGGCATCACCGGCGAGCCATCGCTTCCCAGCGGGAGGCCGAACCCCTGCAGGGCCGCAATCACGGCGATGTTGTTGCTCACCTGGAAGCCGACGACGACCAGAAACAGGCAGAGCCCCACAAAGGCTGCAACACCGCGGCCGAGCCTGGCCGCCACTTCGCCCAGCAGCGTCCGCTCGTAGACGACGCCGAGCCGGGCCGAAAGCACGATCATCCCCCACATCAAGGCGGCGGCAGCCACCACCACCCAGAGCATGGAGTAGCCGTAGATCGCCCCGGTCTTGGAGCTCATCAGCATGCTGCCTGGGCCACAGACCACCGCGGCGACAATGATGGCCGGCCCAATCGATCGCAACGCAGAAAGCAGCCCGTGCATGGCACGCCTCACAGAAAGCCGGTGGTTCCCCTCACGGCCCAGAGGATAGCCGCGCGGGCGTCTCCGCGGCGACTCGCAAAGACCCGATCCGCACCGGCTCAGACCGTTCCTGCGGTGTCGGTGAGCCCGGTGACCTGGAAGATCTCCATCGGCTCCTTGCCCTTGAGCGGCACCACCCCCAGCGATTTCCCCGTAAAGGCATGGGCCACTCGCAGCCAGGTGGGGCGACTGACGCACACCGCTCCGGGAACAGCCGCCTGCTCGATCCTCGCCGCGGTGTTCACCGTGTCGCCCCAGATGTCGTACTGATACTTGCGGCGGCCGACCACACCGGCAAAAACCGGCCCGCAGTGGATGCCGATCCGCACCTGCCAATGGGGAGGCACACGGGCAATGGCCTCCAGCATCTCCAGGCCAGCACGAACGCTGGCCACCGCCGGATCCATCCCGCTGCCCAGCCCCGCTGCCGCCATGAAGGCGTCGCCGATCGTCTTAATCTTCTCGAGACCATACCGACCGCTGGCCTCCTCCTGCAGTTCCACCATCGTCTGCAGGTGCACGAGCAGATCCTCCGGCGTTGCCCGCTCCGAAAACGCGGTGAAGCCCACGACATCACAAAACAGCACGCCCACGTCGTCAAACCGACGCGGCTTTACCGCATGATGCTCCTTGAGCTCGGCCGCCACATCCGGTGGCAGAATCACATGCAGCAGCTCGTCCGACCGCCGCTTCTCCTGCTCGATGCGATCAAGATAGGCCTGCTCCCGATCGCGAAGCCGTTTCTTCTCCAGGCTCGCGCCGATCCGCGTCCGCAAAAACACGGGATCACACGGCTTGCGGAGGTGGTCGTCGGCGCCGAGGGCGATGCACCGCACCACCGTCTGCGGATCGTCGTCGGCCGACAAGACAATCACGGGGATCGCCCGCAGCTGCGGATCCGCCTTGAGCTGCTCAAGCACGCTCATGCCGTCGAGCTTTGGCATCCAGAGGTCGAGCAGAATCAGGTCAAACGCCTGCTGCCGCACCTGCTCAAGGCACGCAATCCCATCCGCCGCAAAGCCCACCTCGTGGCCGAGCTGCACCAGGCGTCGCGAGAGCATCTCACGGTTCTCTGGGCTGTCATCCACAATGAGGATCGTGCCCGGCTGGCTGGTGGGCAGCTGCACATCGACCGTGTCGCGCTGCATGGCCGGCTGAGCGACAGGGCCGACGACGACCCGCTCAGCCACCACCGCGAGCAGCCGCTCGGCCGCTCGCCGGATCTTCATCACGTCCGCAGCAATGCTTTCCTCGCCAGCAGCCGTCGCCTCTTCGGCCACGAGGTCGGTGTAGCCGATGATCTGGTTGAGCGGCTCGCGAACCTCACGATCGATCGTTTCGGGGGCAACGGGTGTGATCGTGCTGGCCGCCGGCGCGAGCGTCGACTCGATCACCGCCAGCAGCCGCTGCCCGGCAGCGTGGATCGAGTGGAGATCAGCGACGATCTGTTGGCAGCCCGCCGCCGCCGCATCCTCGCTCGCAATCTCGCTGTAGCCGAGAATGTGGTTCAGCGGCGAACGCAGCTCATGTCCGATCGAAGCGGGAGGGCTGCTCATGCGTCACGAGGCCCGAGGAAGGCCTCGATCTTCTCAAGCAGCCGCGCCAGCTCCACAGGCTTGGTTTCGTATTCGTCGCAGCCCGCCTCGAGCGCCTTTTCGCGATCGCCAGCCATGGCGTGGGCGGTGAGGGCGATGATCGGCACGGCGGCGGTTGCAGGAGCAGCCTTGATCCTCCGCGTCGCCTCCCAGCCATCGATCAACGGGATGTTCATGTCCATCAGGATCAGCTCAGGGGCCTCCGACGCCGCCTTCGCCACCGCCTCCTCACCATCAACGGCCAGCAGCACGGTGTAGCCCTTCCGCTGGAGCCGTCGCGAGAGCATGTCGCGATTGAGTTCGTTGTCTTCGACGAGCAGGATCGTGGGCATGAGAGATTCGGAGAACGGGGAAGAAATCGGTTTAGTGTATCGACGTCGGCAGCGGAGCGATCTGGAGCCGCTCGCGAAGATAGCTGGCCACATCCCGGGCGGTCGTTGGGCTCTTCGAGATGATATCGACAACGCCCCCGTTCATCTGTGCCCGTTGGGCCGGGGTGATATCCATGGCCGACACGATCACGACGGGGATGCTCTCGCAGCCGGGAAGCTTGCGAAACTGTGAGAGAAACTCAAAGCCGTCCATCTCCGGCATCATCAGGTCGAGGAGGATCACCGCCGGCAGCTCCGCCTGCACCTGCTCAAGGGCCACCCGGCCGTTTTCCGCCTCGGCCACCCGCCAGCCATCGCGGCCGAGCAGCCGCACGAGCTGCTCACGGCTGGCCGCGTCGTCTTCCACGACAAGCACGGGCCGGTTGCTGCGGTCTGCCCGGTAGTCGGCCATCAGCTCGCCGAGCCGACTCCAGTCAACCGGCTTGGTGAGGAACTGCGAGGCACCAACGGCCACCCCCATCTCACGGCTGTCGGTCACCGTGACCACGACCACGGGAATGTGGGAGGTCGTCGGATCATTGCGGAGCGTCGTCACCACCTCCCAGCCATCCATCTCTGGCATCATCACGTCGGTCGTGACCGCCATCGGCTGCAGCCGCCGCGCCATCTCCACACCGTCGCGGCCGTTGGCGGCGAGGTGCACATCAAACCCTTCCTTGGTCAGAAAGCGATCCATCAGTTCGAGCATCACCGGATCGTCGTCGATCACCAGGATCGACGGCCGCTTCCCTTGGCCCGCCTCCCGCTTGTAGGGATCGAAGACCGACCCCGCCGCAGCCGCTTCCGTACTCTCGGCCGGCAGGGTGACGGTGAAGGTGGATCCCTTTCCCTGCTCGCTCTCCACCGTGATGTCGCCGCCGAGCATGCGGCAGAAGCGACGGCTGATGGCCAGCCCAAGGCCGGTGCCTCCAAAGCGACGGGTTGTGCTGGAGTCAGCCTGGGAGAATGGCTGAAAGAGTTTGGCAACGTGCTGGGGTGTCATCCCGATGCCGGTGTCGCTCAACTGAAACATCAGCACATCGCCGCCCGCCTCGGCATGACGCGACACAACGAGCCGAATGCGTCCTCGCTCGCAAAACTTCGCCGCGTTGCTCAGCAGATTGATCAGCGTCTGCCGCACCTTGGTCAGGTCGCTCCGCATCGTGCCGCAGTCGCTTGCCACCCGCACCTCAAGCGTGTTTTCATTCTGCCGCAGAAGCGGCTGCACGGTGTTTTCCACATCGCGGACGACGCTGGCGACATCAAAGCCCTCAAGAAACACTGTCATCTTGCCGCTCTCGATCTTGGAAATATCGAGCACGTCGTTGATCAGGGCCAAGAGATGACGGCCAGCCCCATGAATCTTGTTGAGGTCACCGACAACCTCGTCGGTCTCCATCTCGTCAAACTCCTCCATCAGCATTTCGCTGTAGCCGATGATGGCGTTCATCGGCGTGCGGAGCTCGTGGCTCATGTTGGCCAGAAACATCGACTTGGCGTAGTTGGCCTCAACGGCCGCATCGCGGGCCTTGAGCAGGTCGGCGTTCATCTGCTCGTTGGCGATCTCCGCCCGCAGCCGCTGGATGGCCACGCCGACCTGCGAGCCGAGTGAGAGCAGCAGCGGCAGCCAGCGACGGCACCAGCGGGCGTCGTGCGGGCCAGCTTCAACATGCAGTCGACCGATCTGTTCGTCGCGTGAGCGGATCGGAATCCAAAAGTTTCCGGCCAATCCCTCGTTCGTCGCCGATTCCAGCACAGCGTCGAACGCATCTGAGCCATACGGCATGGGGAGCAGTTCCGTGCGGATCGAGATTCCGGTCTCCCCGTCGTTATTCTCCGGCAGAAAGCGGTAGCCTTCCGTCGGAAACATCTCGGCGCGAACCGCGGCCAGCGCGAGATCCTCGATGATGATCAGCTCGCGGCACACACGATCGAGGACGTCCTCTTCCGACCGAAGTTCCTGCAGGATCGTGTCGACGCGGGTCTGCAGCGCCAGTTCTTCGCCGCGGGCAACGAGCTTCTGCTCGCGCTCGTTGGCCTCTTCGAGCGCCGCCATCAGTTCGGCAGCATGGGCGTTGGCATCGGCAAGCGACAGCACCTGCTGTTGCAGCCCTGCCATCTCCTCCTGGAGGGCAGCGAGCTGGGCCTCAAGCTGTTCCTCACGGGGCGTCGTCATGGTGGCGGATCGCAGGGGGATTTGGAAAAACGAAATCGTGTTCTCGGGATGGCATCAGATAAAGAGCGTCACCTTGGAGCGTGAGGCATCGCCCAGGTAGGTCGCCACACCGCCATAGTCGATGCCGGGGAGCAGTTCTTCACGGCTGATGCCCATCACACCCATCGACATCTCACAGGCCACCAGCCGCACGCCGAGTTCCTGCACCATCTCCATCATTTCAGGCAGCGACTGCACGTTCTTCTGCTTCATCAGCATCTTGAAAAACACCGGCCCCATGCCCGCCATGTTCATCCGGCTTGTCGGCACGCTGTTCGGGCCGCCCGGGAGCATCATCGCGGCCATCTTCTGCCCCACCGACTTGCCGGCGTAGGTGGTCTTCACCTTCAGGGCCGAAAGCCCCCAGAACGTGAAAAACATCGACGACTCCATGCCCATCGCCACTGCGCCAGAGGCGATCGTCAGGGCGGCAAAGAGCCGGTCCATGTCGCCGCTAAAGGCCACAATCGTGCAGCGATCCTCAGGGCAGGCTTCCTTGAGCTCCGCCACCGACGCCTTGAGGTCGGCAAGCGTCTGCTCGAGGCTGGCAAACGCCGCCCCACACCGCTTCTCAACGGCGGCATCCACCAGGGCGGCGAGATCTTCCGGCGGTTGAGACGACGAATCGCTGGCCATCAGGGGCTCGCTTCTGTCTGAGGGGCTAGGCGTGACGGAGAACCGCGGTCTGCGAGCCGTCGGCCTCGGAGAAGGCGTCGAGGTGATGGCCCATCTTTCGCACCCAGGCCTCGACATCAGCCTTGAACGACGGATCGGAGGCGGTCACCGTCAGCGTGTCACCGCTGGCGAGCTCCTTCATCGCCCGAGAAATCCGCACGATAGGAACGGGGCAGCTCAGGCCTCCGCAATCCAGATCGACATTCGCCATCCGACTTCGTCCTCCACGAGGTGTTGGGCAGCAACAGGAACTGCTGCCCACCTCGGCATCGTACCCGAAGCCCTGGAAAACCGGGATTCCAGTCGATCGGCTGCTGGAAAGACGCCTCACCGCACCGACATCAGGTAGGCCAGCAGGTCGTTCATCCCGCGGGGATCGATCGAGCGTTCGAAGCCTTCGGGCATCAGCGAGCGACGGGTATCGATCAGTTCATCGAGCTCATCACGTGCAAGCAGGTGCTCCACGCCCTCCGCGGCCACGAGCGTGACGGAGG
>CALCGM010000063.1 GCA_937900985.1 uncultured Planctomycetaceae bacterium
GTCTTGCGTCCCGTCCGCGAGGTTGTCGTCACCCCGAGGCTTGATCCACGAACTCCTTTGCGACAGGCCTGTCGAGCCGATCCGTGACTCGAAATCTTCAGGTTGCTGCCGCCCCCTTGGTTGCCCGACGGGCACAGTGATGCCCCGGGGGACATTGAGGGCTATCGGCGTTGAGTTCGAAGCGGCTTGAGTGAGTCCCAAGTATTTTCATATCAACGACTTACGTTGCGTGTGAGGCAATCCTTGAGGGGTGTTCCGACAAGGTAAAACGTGCCGGCGAAGGCCCTACAACCGGTCTGTTTTCACCCGCAGCGACAGCCTGATCCGCAGGCTTTGACACCGTCGTTCGGATCCGCCCACGCGACCGCTGCAGGCGGTGCCGCCGGCACAACTTGACAACCGCTCTCGAGCCCCTGAGACTCCACCCGCAACGGACCTGGTGGCGGGTGGTGCGACGCTTCGTGCTGCCCGCAAACAGGGAACACCGGTGAGAATCCGGGACGGCCCCGCCGCTGTGTCCGGGCGATGAGCTGCACGGCTCCCGTGAGCCAGGCAGCCATCAGAAACCCAACCCTCATGCCATTGCGTGCCACTGCTTCGGCGGGGCATGCGAGAAGGCGGTTGGTGCTCGATGCCCGGGAGTCAGAAGACCTACCAGCGTTCCGAGAAGCTTGAGAGGCTGCGAGGGCGGCATCTCTGGCGGGGATCGCCTCGTGGTGGTCTTTGAGTGGTCTGTGTCGAGAGACAGCCGCGGTCGCGGCAGCGCGACTGACGGTGCCGCGTGCATTGTTGACATGCGTTCGACAGCGAGCGTGCAGCCCCAGCTGCCCTGCGGTCTGTCGGCGCGTGTCTGCGGATTCCTGCGGCGCGAGGAGTGATCGAAATGGCTGGATGCATTGCTGACGGTCTGCGCGAACAGCATCGGAAAACACCGCAGCGAACTGGCGGTCTGTGGAAAAAGCCATCCATGGCCTTTTTCCACTCGGGCAACTCCCCAAAACGCCGAGGGTTTTCGGGGTTGCCGATCGCCGCATCCTGCGGCGGCAGACTCCTGCCACAGTCTGCGAGACGTGTGCGGACGGCGGAAGCCTCGCGATGCGGGTTCACGCTTGTCGAGCTGCTCGTCGTGATCGCGATCATCTCGGTGCTGATGGGCCTCCTGCTGCCGGCGATTCATGCCAGCCGCGAGTCGGCCCGGCGGATGGCCTGCGCGAGCAACCTGCGGCAGCTCGGGCTCGCCCTGCACAACTACATCTCGGCCAACAATGAGCGAATGCTGCCCTTGAAGGTCGACGACGACGATCGCATCGCCGGCACCCTCGCCAACCCGTCGCAGAATCCCTACCCCGGCAAGAGTCGCTACTGGTTTGGCGAAGTGGATGAGAACGAGCCCGATCCTGCGGCCCAGCTGAGCTTTGAAGACGGGTCGCTGGCTCCGTTTATCGAGACCAACACATCGGTCTACCAGTGCCCCAACTTCGGCCCTGAGGCCGTCGATGTGCTGCGGTATGGCAAGCTGGCCACCGGCTTCGACTACAACGCCACACTCGGGCCGGGAACCCAGTGGGACTGGTCGCAGTGGCCTGCTGTGGAGCTGAAGCACCGCAACCTGCAGCGAACCATCGGGTCGGTTCGCGAGACGACCCGCACGATCGCCTTTGCGGAGAGCGCGATCGTCTACTTCCTTTTCCCCTACCCGCTGCGGGAAAACCTGGGCGGCCTGCTGCCCCCGAGTGGAGCCGATCCGTCGGTGCACTTCCGCCACGCCGGAGAGTCGGCCAACGTGGTGTTTCTCGATGGCCATGTCGCCAACTATCCCAGGAAGTTCCGGCCCGGGCCCTGGACAAGCCCTTCGCAGATGGCCTTCATGGAGGAGTATCACATCGGGATCCTCTGCGACGGCGATCCAAACGATCCTGCAGCCGCCGACGCGCTCTACGATCTCCGCTGAGTCAGCAGGGGAGGCCACGCCGCGGCTGAGGCCTGCCCCGATGCCGATTCCCTGATGGCCGCCCCGCGAGGCGATCGATGTTTGATCCCCAAGCCCGACCCGCCCGCGATGCTGCCGTGGCCCACAACGCGAGGGCCTGGGATCGGCTTGCCGAATCGAAGGCGGCCCTGGCCCAGCCGGCTGCCGATGCTGCCTTCACCGACCCACGGCGGTGGCTCGGCGCGGGCGGCTGGCTTGCCGGCGAAGGGCAGGGGCGGTCGTGGCTGCCGTCTCGGCTCGACGGGCTTGAGGTGCTCTGTCTCGCCGCCGGTGGCGGAAAGCATGGGCCACTCTATGCCGCTGCCGGGGCCCGTGTGACGGTGTTCGACAGTTCGCCCGCCATGCTCGCCCTCGACCGGCAGGTCGCGGCCGAACGTCGGATCGACTACGGCATGGTGCAGGGCTCGATGGACGACCTCTCGATGCTGGCTGCTGGTCGGTTCGACCTCGTGATCCATCCGGTGAGCACCTGCTACCTGCCTGAGATCGGCCGGGTGTTTCAGGAGGTGGCCCGGGTCACGCGGGCGGGCGGGCTGTATGTCAGCCAGCACAAGAGCCCGGCGAGTCTTCAGTCGTCGCTCGAGCCAGGACCGCGGGGGAGCTACGAGCTCCGTCATCCCGTGGCCGGCCCTCAGGCCGGCCGTGCCTTGCCGCCCGAGCCTCCGAGCCGGCTCCGCGAGCACGGCACGCAGGAGTTTGTGCATTCGCTCTCTGCCATCCTCGGGGGAATCTGCATGGCAGGATTTGTGATTGAGGATGTCTGCGAGCCCGACCACACCGAGCCGCAGGCGGCCGTCGGCTCGTTTCCGCATCGAGCGAGTTTTCTCCCTCCCTACCTGAGGATTCTGGCAAAGAAGCAGGCTGCCGCAGCGTCGCTGGCCTTGGCCTGAGCGGTGTGGGGCCGGCTCGAGCCGGCGGCCTGATACGCTAGGCTAGTCGCTGCGTTTCCTGAAGGCTTTTCAACTCCAGCCCCTCTCTCCCCAATGCTCTGCTTGAACATTTTCCTGACGGCAAAAGATGCCGCTGACGTCGACACGCTCCGCGGCCTGCTCAGCGAAGCGATGCAGCTGAGCCGACAGGAGCCTGGCTGCCTGCGGTTCGACGTGTATCACTCAACCGCCGATGTGCGGCGGTTCACCCTGGTGGAACACTGGGCGAGCCAGGAGGCGCTCGACGGCCATCGTCTCGGGCAGGCCTACACCCAGATCTACAAGCCGCAGGTGATGCCGCTGGTTGAGCGGGAGGGGCATCCGTCCGAACTCCTTGGCTGAGCAGGTAGGCAGCCGCCGTTTGAGGCAACAACAGCAATGATTCTGCTGATCGACAACTACGATTCCTTCACCTGGAACCTGGTGCAGCGGTTTGGCGAAATCGCTCCGGAGGTGCAGGTGGAGGTGGTCCGCAACGACGGCATCAGCTGCGACGAGATTGCGGCGACGTCGCCCGAGGCGATCGTGATCTCGCCAGGCCCCTGCACGCCGGACGAGGCGGGGATCTCGTGCGATGTCGTGCGGCGGTTTGCCGGGCGGATGCCGATCCTCGGGGTCTGCCTGGGGCATCAGTCGATCGGCCAGGTCTTTGGCGGCAGCATCGTGCGGGCCAAGCGGCTGATGCACGGCAAGGTCGACTCGATCGAGCACTCTG
>CALCGM010000064.1 GCA_937900985.1 uncultured Planctomycetaceae bacterium
ACGTCGTGGGTCAGCGGCTTCTGACAGTAGACATGCTTGCCGAGGTTGAGGGCCGTCATCGCGGCGGCAGCATGCGTGTGGTCGGGGGTGGAGACGTGCACCGCATCGACCTCGTCGGCCAGTTTTTCAAACATCGTGCGGAAGTCGCTAAACCGCTTCGCGCCCGGATGCTTCTCGCCGGCCGCAGCGAGGTTGCCCGCATCGACATCGCAGAGGCCGACCACCTCAACACTGCCGTGGGAGCTCAGCGACGCGAGGTCGCTGCCGCCCATGCCGCCCACGCCGATGCCGGCGAGCCGCAGCCGATCATTGGCAGCCGCTCGCAGTCCACGCGGGCCGATCGCGAGCCAGGAGGCGGCAGCGAGGCCGCCGCTTTGCAGCAGGCGGCGACGGCTCAAGGCGGCAGTGCACATTGTCATCAGTTGAGATCCCCCAGAGAAAAGCATGCGGCCCCGGCTGCCTGCCGGGATGTCGAGCCCGCACCATAATCAGGGCCGCTCCGCTCCCCGTCAAACCGCAGCCAAACAAAGCCCCGGCCCTGCAGCTAGGCCGAGCTGCGTCAGACGGTGAAGCTGAGCTCAAGCATCGTGACGTCGTCTTCAGGCTCGCCCTGGCGGATTTCGTCCAGCTGAGCGACAACGCTGCCGAGACGATCGTCGCCACTGGCTTCCGTGATCAGGCTGGTGAGGGCCTCGAAGCCGAGGGGCTGGCCGGTCTTGGTGGAGAGCTCGAAGGCTCCGTCGCTAAAGATCGCGAGCCGGCTGCCCGCGGGCACGCGGATCTGCTCGTTGGTGTAGACGGGGTCGTCAAACATGCCCACCAGCGGCCCGTGTGCTGTGAGCTGCTGGGCAGGGCCCCCGTCGCCGGGCATCAGCAGAGCCGGGTGGTGGCCGCCGGAAGCAAACGTCAGCTGACGGGAAGGGATGTGATAGGAGCCGTACCAGATGGTGAAGAACTTGTCGTGGTGATCCTCTGCAGGAAAGGCCTTGTTGAGCGCGGTGAGCACGGAGGCCGGATTGTCGAAGCGAGCCGCCGGCAGACTCTGCAGGCGGATCGCGTTGGCCACGGCGACGGAGAGCAGCGACGAGCCGACACCGTGGCCAGAGACGTCGAGGAGATAAAAGGCAAGGCAGTCGGGGCAGCCGTGAGGCATGCCCACTCCGATCATGTCTCCGCCAAGCTCTGAGCAGGCGATGAAGCGGTGGGCGGTCTGCACCGGTCCGCTCGCCAACGGCTGCGGGAGCATCGAGGCCACGAAGGCCGCGGCATCGCTGAGCTCGCGGGAGAGCCTTCGCTGGGTTGCGGCGAGGGCTTCCTGAGCCAGCAGCAGCTGCCGCTGCGTGGTCACGAGATCCACGAGGCCAACTTCATGCTCGGCAAGCGCTGCCAGCTGGCAGAACGCGTCGAGGTCTTTGCCTGCAAACAATCGTGGACTGGTATCGGCAATGCAGAGGGTGCCGACGTTGTGGCCAGCAGGGCCCGCCAGCGGGTGGCCTGCATAGAAGCGGATGCCAGGGCTGGAGACGACCAGTGGATTGTCGTGAAACCGCGGGTCTGCGGCGGCATCGGTCACGATCAGCGGGCCGTGGCCGAGGATCGTGTGGCCGCAGAACGACTCGTCGCGGCCGGTCTCGTCTCGAGCGAGGCCGCATTTGGCTTTGAGCCACTGCCGGTCGGCATCGATCAAGGCGAGATACGCAATCGGCACGTCGAAGACATCCATCGCCAGACGAACAATTCGTTCAAACCGCTCTTCCGGAGGCGTGTCGAGCAGCTGGATGGCGTGCAGATCGGCCAGTCGCTCCTGCTCATCGGATGGACGTGGGGGAGCGATCATGGAGGCGGGAGCGGGGGGAATCTGGCTGGTGCGGTGAAGGATTCTCGGCCAGCAGGCAGCTGGGCGGCCGTTGGGCAAGTTTACTGTGGCGATTGCCCAAGTGGTGGCGTTCCTGCGGTATCATCCGTCGGACGATGCCGATCGGCCGACACCGGGGTGGGAATCATCTGAGAGAACTTCTTCGAGAAGTGGAGAGGCAACATGCGACGCACGATGGCGTGGGGAATGCTCGCGGTGATGATGGCGTTTGTGGCGGGCGATGCGGCGGCTGAGATCGCCGGCGATCGCTGGGCCCACTGGCGGGGGCCACTGGGAACGGGCGAGGCACCGACGGCCACACCGCCGGTGGAGTTTGGGCCCGAGAAGAATCTTCGCTGGAAGGTGGAGATTCCTGGCAGCGGATCGTCGTCGGCCGTGGTCTGGGACGACCGCGTGTTTGTCACGACCGGCGTGCCGCTGGCCGACGGCCGCACCTGGTCGTTCCGCGTGCTGTGCTTTGATCGAGCCAGTGGAAAGAACCGGTGGGAGCAGACGGCCGTCGAGGCCGTGCCGCATGAGGGCACGCACGAGACCAACTCGTTTGCTTCGGCCTCGCCCTGCACCGACGGAGAGCATGTCTACGCCTCGTTCGGTTCGCGGGGCCTGTTCTGCTACACGATGGATGGAGAGCTTGTGTGGAGCCGCGACTTTGGCGACATGACGATGCGGGGCGGCTTTGGTGAAGGCAGCTCGCCCACGCTCAGCGACGAGCTCGTGCTGGTGCCCTGGGACCACGAGGGGCCGTCAAAGTTTTTTGCCGTCGAGAAGAAGACCGGCACGACGGTCTGGGAAGTGGACCGCGACGAGCCGACCTGCTGGGCCACGCCACTGGTCGCCGCAGGCAGAGACGGCACGCAACAGGTCGTGATGAACGGTCAAAATGCCGCCTGCGGTTATGACCTGGCGACAGGCAAAGTGCTGTGGACATGTGGCGGGCAGACCCAGCGGCCGTGCGCGTCGGCCGTCGCCGAAGACGGGGTGGCCTATGTGATGAGCGGCTTCCGGGGGGCCTACGGCGCCGCCTTCGATCTCGATGGCCGTGGCGATCTTGCTGGCAGCGATGCGGTGCTGTGGAGCGTGGATCGCAACACGCCCGATGTGGCCTCCCCGCTCCTCTTTGAGGGCCAGCTCTACTACTACAAGGAGAAGACCGGTCTGCTGACCTGCATCGATGCGGCCACCGGCAAGCCGCTCTATGAAACCAAACGGCTCCCCGGCATGGGCCGCACCTATGCCTCTCCGATCGCCGCTGCTGGCCACATCTACCTCACCGATCGCAGCGGGGCGATCACGGTGATCACCGCGGGCGACGATCCGCAGGTGGTGGCCACCAACGACATGGGTGAGGGCGTCGACGCCACGCCCGCAGCCGATGGCAACGATCTTTTCATCCGCGGCGAGAGGCACCTTTTTTGCGTGGAGAGAAAAACGATGCGGACTCCTTCAGCAGCCCCAACCGACAAGACCGATCCCAACTACGACGAAGAGGCCGTGGAGGCGTTTACCCTGCCAAACATCCTCGAGGGACCGGATGGCGTGGCCGCCTCGACGGCCAAGGCGTGGGAGCAGACCAGCCGGCCGTATCAGTTCCGGCAGCTGCAGCGGTTTGTCTACGGTCAGGTCTTGCCGCCTGTTGCCGTTGCCGTGGTGGGCAACGTCGAGCGGGCCGAGGTGACGCTTCCGGGACCGGGCGAGACGACGACGAAGGCGGTGCGGCTGCAGGCGCGGCTGAGGCTCGGCGATGCCGCGAACGCCCGC
>CALCGM010000065.1 GCA_937900985.1 uncultured Planctomycetaceae bacterium
AGCAGCCTCGCGGCATGGGGCCCGCGAGCGACCGCCAGCGCGAGCTGGGCTTCGGCGGCAATCTGTCGTCGCTCGCGGGTCGACTCGTCGCCGGCAGCGTCGACGTCGTTGCGGCTTGCGTCGCTGGCCCAGGTCGAGATGTCGATCTGCCGGCAGCCGGCGTGCACCAGGTCGCGGAGGATGGCCGCGGCCGCGGCAACGCCTCCATGGCAGTGCACCTCGAGGTCGTCGGCTGTCCGCCGCACGACCACCAGCTCTTCCCCCTGCGGACCTCCCCAGCGACCGAAGACCACGGCTCGGTCGGGCCGTGCATCGAGCGGACAGCCGCCGCGGGGCTGGAAGCTCGCTGCAACCGCCGACGCCGCCCGCGGGCCTCGCACCCCCACGACCGCGAGGGCCGAGCGGCCGGGCGGGGTCAGCAGGCAGGCAGAGGCTGAGCGGAGGTCGTGTGGCATCGCGGATGAAAGGGCCGTGGGCACAGAGGACTGGATGAAGCACGGGGGCCTTGCGCGGGGGCCGGCAGGCCGTATCATGTGGCCGCGTTGTTCATCACCAACCCATGAGGCACCCGATGGCTGACTGGATCGAGGAAGGCCGCAAGGCACCAGACTTCACGCTGCAATCGCACGCAGGCGAGAAACTGAAACTTTCGAGCCTCCGTGGCTCATGGGTGATTCTCTATTTCTATCCCAAAGACGACACCCCCGGCTGCACCAAGGAAGCCTGTGGCTTTCGCGACGCACTGCCCGACCTCACCGCCCGCAACACCGTCGTGCTCGGCGTGAGCCCCGACTCGCCCGAGAGTCACTCCCGCTTTCGCGAGAAGTATGATCTGCCGTTCACGCTGCTGGCCGACCCGGAGCACACGGTGGCTGAGAAGTATGGCGCCTGGCGAGAGAAGACGCTCTACGGCAAGAAGTCGATGGGCATCGTCCGCAGCACGTTTGTGATCGATGCGGAAGGTCGCGTGGCGAAACTCTTCAAACACGTGCGTGCCGATGGCCACGCCGAAAAGGTGGTCGCGGCAGTCGATGCCATCACGGCCGGCTGACCGTCACGACGGCGGAGCATCGGGCTTCGGGAGGTCGGCAAGTTTTTCGATCTTGAAGACATCCAGAAACTTGTCGGTGGTCTCGTAGGAAGGCTCTTCGCCCTTGCCTGCCGAGATCAGCTGGAGCAGCCCACGGCGGACGAGCTGCCGCAGGGTGCTCGGCCGCGCGTCGCAGCCGAGCTGCACGAGGCGATCTCGCCGCACCGGCTGATTCCAGGCCACCACCGCGAGGGTGTCGAGGGCTTCTTCGCCGAGCCTCACCTGCTTCGCACGCTGCTCAAGGATCCGGCCAAACTGCTGGTAGGCCTCACGCAGCCGCAACGCCCAGCCCGATCCCACCGAAACGACCTCGTAGGGCCGCTGCTGGCGGTCGTAGCGGGCCCGCAGCTCCTCGGCGAGCTCATCGACCTCCTGGGGCCGAACCCCGCGCATCAACGAGGCCACTTTGCGTGAACAGAGCGGCTCCCCATCGGCCATGCCGACAAAGAGCATCGCTTCGAGAATCGTGGCAGGGGTGACACGGCACGACTCGTCTGGATCGGTCGCGTCGCCGATGCCGTCATCGAGGTCGGGGGAGACGTCGACCTTGGCCGCCTCGTGCGGCGACTGCTCAGGGGGAGACGCGTCGCTGGTGCCCATCATCGCCGCGAAGGCCTGGGCCAGTCGGTCGATTGAGAGCCCGCCGTCAGAGGGCCTCCCTCGGAAACCCTCCTCCGGCTCGGACCTGCTGGTGCGAGCCATTCGCGTCTCCTTGCGTCTCCTGACGCCTGCATACCCAGCGCGGCCCTTCGCGGCCTCCGCTGAGCAATCACTCAGCCCCAACGCTGGGCGACGTTCTGCTTCATAAAGGCCAGACCTTCGCGGGCGAGGGTGTCTTCATCAGGAAACATCTTTCGCCAGATCTTGGTGGCTGCAGCGATTCCGGGGAGCGCCAGCCCGAAGGCTTCAACCACCATCCAGCCATCGTAGCCGGCAGCATGCAGGGAATCGAAGCTTGTCTTCCAGTCGACATGGCCGGTGCCGGGAATGCTGCGGTCGTTCTCCGAGATGTGCACCAGCACCGTGTGCGGGATCGCCGTCGAGATGGCGTCGGCGAGCCCCTTCTCTTCAATGTTGGCATGGAAGGTGTCGTACATCATGCGGCAGGCCGGGTGATCGACGGCCTTCACAAACGACACCGTCTGCTCAACGCTTGTCAGGAAGTAGTTTTCAAAGCGGTTGAGGTATTCGATCGCGAAGGTCACGCCAGCCTCGCCGGCATGTTCGGCTGCCTGCCGCAACGAGTCGACGCCCCACTGAAACTCATCGTCGCTGGGGCCGCTGCCGGAAAACTCACCGATTGCCGAGTGGTTGGGGCCGGCCAGCACCTTGGCGCCAGCGGCGTGGCAGCAGTCGATCGTTCGCTTGAGGGCGTCGACAGCAGCTGTCCGCACGCTCGCCGACGGGCTGATCGGGTTGTCGCCGGCGGTCCGAATGCTCACCGCCGTGCGGGCGAGGCCGAGGTCGTCGAGCCGCTTCCCCCAGTCGGCATACAGGCTCTCGTTGAGCTCGAACATCGGCATCTCCACGCCGTCGTAGCCCATCTCTT
>CALCGM010000066.1 GCA_937900985.1 uncultured Planctomycetaceae bacterium
CCTATCCTGGTCCTGCGACGAGACTTTTGCCGCCTGCCGAGCTTGGACCATCCGCCCGCGGTCTCCAGCGGGGCGGACGCAAGCGGGGTTTCGGAGGTGGTGGGGATTGGAGAAGATGCGGGGCTGAGGGGCGGTGGTGTGACCGCCGCCTGTCTGTCAACGCAACACATCACTGGAGCTTCCGTCCCGATGTCAGAAACGCCCCTGGAAAATGTGGTCATCATCGGCAGTGGTCCGGCCGGCTGGTCGTCGGCGATCTACGCTGCGCGGGCGCAGCTCAATCCGGTGGTGTATGAGGGGGCGATCACGGAAGCCAACCGCATGTCGGGCACGCTGCCGCTGGGGCAGCTGGCGCTGACGAGTGAGGTGGAAAACTTCGCCGGCTTTCCTGCGGGCGACCTGGGTGCGTATCTCGACTCCGCGCTGCCCGCGTCTCGCCGCGGCATGATGGCGCCTCACGGGGGCGAAGGGGTGACCGGCCCTGAGCTGATGGAACTGATGCGTCAGCAGGCGGTCAACTTCGGCACCCGCGTGATTACCGACGACATCACCAAGGTCGATTTCTCGCAGCGGCCCTTTCGGCTCTTTCCGTCGGCTGGCGGTGAAGTGCAGGCGAAGTGTGTGATCGTGGCGACAGGCGCCAGTGCCAACTGGCTGGGCCTGGAGAGCGAGGAACGCTTCAAGAACCGCGGGGTGAGCGCCTGTGCGGTCTGCGACGGAGCCCTGCCTCGGTTTCGCAACAAGGAGCTGGTGGTGATCGGTGGCGGCGACTCCGCGGTGGAAGAAGCCACCTACCTCACGAAGTTTGCCAGCCGGGTGCATCTCGTGCACCGTCGCGACGAGCTGCGGGCGAGCAAGATCATGGCTCAGCGGGCTTTCGACGACCCAAAGCTCACGATCCACTTCAATGCCGTGCTCGAAGAAGTGCTCGGTGACGATGCCAACGGCGTGACAGGCGTGCGGCTCGGGAGCACGGAGCCAGGCAAGGAGCCGACGACGCTGGAGGTCGCCGGTGTGTTTCTGGCTATCGGCCACACGCCCAACACGGGCTTTCTCAATGGTCAGCTTGAGACCAGCGACAAGGGCTATCTCATCTGGAAGAAACACTTCCGCACCAACACGAGCGTCGACGGCGTGTTTGCCGCAGGTGATGTGGCCGACGACTACTACCGCCAGGCGATCTCGGCGGCCGGCACCGGCTGTATGGCCGGCCTCGACGCCGAACGGTATTTGGCCCACCAGTAGCAGACTGGGAAATGCGAAAACCCGGCCGGGGAAATCCCCGGCCGGGCTCTTCTCGCAGCGAACGCTCGCCACGTCGGGCGAAAGCGATTCAGACTGGCTCAGGCACCGCAGTAGGTGACCCGGATGTTGTTGTGCTTGGTGAAGCGAACGATCACCGACACGCCGCAGCACCAGTCGTAGCGAACCTGGCCCTTGCCGATCAGCGTGCAGCGAGCCTTCTCAGCCGGGCAGCCTTCGCAGCAGCAGGGCAGGCAGACCGGCACGCAGACCGTGCAGCAGGTCTCGGGGCTCGTCACGTGCAGAACCGTCTCGTAGGTCGGCTCAGCGCAGCAGCCGCGATGCTTGCGGTGACAGCCACGGTGGTGGTACGTGATGCAGGGGTTCGTCGGGCAGCATGCGTCGGCAGCACAGCAGGTGGGCTCAGCGACGCAGCAGCTCGGCTCAGCAGCACAGACCGGCTCGGCACAGCAGGTTGGCTCGGGGGCACAGCAGCTCGGCTCAACCGCACAGCAGGTCGGCTCAGCAGGCATGCAGCAGCTGGGCTCGGCAGCACAGCCGGGCTCACAGTGACGCTTGTGATGGAAGAGACCGGCGCTGGCGCTGGCAGCGACAACGGCGGTGAACACGAGAGCAGCAATGCTGCTGGTAAGGTAACGGGACATGGACAGCCTCCTTGGCAGAAATGACCTGAAACGGTGACGCAAACGTGGCGAGCGTTTGGGGCTGGGGGCATCGTGCCGCCTCGCCACGCAACTCTGGCACACGTTGCGCGCATGTCAAAAACTGCCGGTCGCGCGACATCGAAAAACTACGCTGAAGAAAATCGCGGCGAAGAAGAGGCCGGCTGCGGTGGCGGGCCGATTGCGTCAACTGGCCGGTAGCGTCGCAGGGCCGTCTGGGCTGACACGCCGCCTGGGAAAGCGTTGCTGATGGCGTCGTTCAAACCGTATCGAGCATCGCTCGGAAGCGATCGAACAGAGAGGCTGAATCGTGCGGGCCCGCGGCCGCTTCGGGGTGATACTGCACGCTGGCCGCTGGCAGGGTGCGATGCTTCAGGCCTTCGATCGTGCCGTCGTTGAGGTTGCGGTGGGTCACCTCAAGCTCGGCCGGCAGCGTCTCTTCGTCGACGGCGAAGCCATGATTCTGCGAGGTGATTTCCACCGTGCCCGTCGCTAGATCCATGACCGGCTGATTGCCGCCGCGATGGCCAAACTTCAGCTTGAAGGTTTTCGCGCCGCAGGCCTGGGCGAGCAGCTGGTGCCCTAGGCAGATGCCGAAGATCGGCAGCTTGCCGACGAGCCCGCGGACCGTCTCCACCGCATAGGTCAGCGGCTCGGGATCACCAGGACCGTTGGAGAGAAACACGCCGTCAGGCTTGAGCGCCAGCACCTCTGCGGCCGTTGCATTTCCCGGCAGCACGGTCACACGGCAGTTCTGGCTGGCCAGGTGACGGGCGATGTTCCACTTCATGCCATAGTCGAGTGCGACCACATGCTTCACCGGCTTGTCAGCCGCAACCGCCGGCAGCTGGCCACCGATCACCGGCATCGGCAGCGGCGTCGCCCAGTCGTCAAGCCGCTCGGTCCAGTCGCGGGCCTGCTTGGGCATCACCTCGGCGACCATGTCGCGGCCCACGAGCGACTCCGCCTTGGCTGCCATGGCCACGAGCTGGTCTGGCTCGAGAATCTCGCTGGAGAGCACGCCGGTCATCACCCCCTGCGTCCGCAGTTTTCGCACCAGGGCCCGCGTGTCGATCCCCTGGATTCCCACGACGCCGGCAGCGG
>CALCGM010000067.1 GCA_937900985.1 uncultured Planctomycetaceae bacterium
GCACCTGCTGGGCATCGACCACGAACGCTTCACGTTCAAGTTCCAAGGCCTCGATCAGCGGCTCACCGGCGTGGAGCCCCAGCGGGTTGTCAGCGAACTCCTGGCCTAACGCGTCTCGGACGGCTTAATCTTCGAAGCGGGTTTCGACCGTTGAGGCGGCGAGCATCCGGCTGTGGGTTCCGTCGAAGGCAAGCAGGGCCGTGTTGCGGAGCTCTTCCGCGGTGGTTCCGGCGATGCCGGTGCGGTGCAGCCAATACTGCTCGCCGGCTTTGAGCGGGTGGGCGGGAAAGTCGGCCTGCCGCACGCTGGGCAGGGTTGTCTTCACCCAGTTCCAGGCGGCGACATGGTGCTGCAGTGCCTCGTCAGGCTCGATGCGGCACCAGCGGCGGTATTCCACCTCCAGCAGGCAGATGATGCCTCTCGGGTCGTCGGCCACACACTCCTCGGCCGTGGCGAGGCCCAGCGGTGTGGTGGTGAGCAGGATTGCTGGATCAGGATCGAGCCCTGGCACGTCCGCCGCCCACTGCCGACGGTGGTCGAGCTGCCGCGTGAGCTTCTCCGTCAGCCATGCTCCAACAGACTCCGCCACCACCCGCGTTGCCTCGGCCGTCACGGCAGGGGCGGGATCGGGCGTGCTGCGGTGCCGGGGCCGCGTGCGGTCGTCAGCAAGAAAGGCCAGCAGGCCCTCCCGCCAGGCGGCGGTTGCTGGTGTCATCCTCCGCTCCTTTTTCGGTTGCCCGAGAGGCCCGATCGCGAGGCCTCGGCCGAGAGCGGATCGTCGGGCCAGGCATGCTTGGGATACCGCCTGCGGAGCTCTTTCTTCACCTCGCTGTAGGTGGTGGCCCAGAAACTGGCCAGGTCGTCGGTCACCTGCTGAGGTCGATGATTCGGGCCCAGCAGGTGCAAGAGCACCGGCACGCGTCCGCCGGCGATCCGCGGCGTGGCCGGCAGACCAAACACCTCCTGAATCCGCACCGCCAGGACCGGCGGCCGGCCCGCCTCATACTGCAGCCGGTGCCGGTTGCCACTGGGCACCTCCAGGCTCTCGGGAGCCAGGCGATCGACCTCTGGCAGCCTGTCAAAACCGATGGAAACCTGCAGTGAGGGAAGCCAGTCTCGTTTTCGCAGGTCCTCCAGCGAACAGAGCCCCTGGCAGAGATCCGGCAGCATCGCTCTGAGCATCGCTTCATCAAACGCAGGCAGCGCAAGCTCCGGCATCGCGTCGGCCAGCCATCGCACCCTCGCCAGCAGTCGGCCGGCGGCCGAATCGTCGGCCGGCAGATGCCGCGCGAGCTGAAGGGCCGCGGCCTCGGCGAGCATCCTGCTGGCGGTGTCGCGATCCTCGATCGCAATCGGCGTTTCCTCAAGCACGAGGTCGCACCAGGCCTGCTGGCGGCGGGCCTCCACACGCCCCTGCGAGGGATTGAGCAGCAGTCTGTCGCGGCTCGTCAGCACGTGCGGAAAGTCGTCGAGCCAGGCCCGTTCCACCGCCGACGCCATCCGCACCTTGGCCTCGCTGCCTGCGTCGTCGAGATCGATCGCCAGAAACAGTGATTCGCCTGCCACCCGGCTCGAACGGTCCAGCCGCACCCCACGGCCGCCCACCATCGTGCCCCGGTCACGGCCGCCCGTGCGGAGCCGCACCAGCCGATCCGGAAACGCCGCCAGCAACGCCCGGCCAAACGCCGCTTCCACGTCGTCGGCCCGAGGCCCCCGCGGCTCGTCAACCATCCGCAGCATCTGCTCCGCAACCCGCAGCACGCCCCGGGCCGCGGGTGGATGCAGCGGCAGCTCACGGCTCTCATGGCCCGCGTGAAAACCCTCAAGCGCGATCACCCGATCGAAGAGATCCGACCGGCTTCGCACCTGCCGCACATCTCGCGGCCCGCCTCCACCGCCACGGGTGCGAAACGGATCCCGCTCCGAGAGCAGCGCCGCTGCCAGCGACGCCTCCCGCATCACCCCCGCTGCCGCCCCGGCCAGCAGCAGCGCTCCCAGTCGCGGATGGCAGGGCAGCTCCGCAAGCTGACGGCCCACCGGTGTGATGTCGAGACCCTCCCGGCCCTCACCTCGCACCGCATCGAGCTGCCGCAAGAGATCGACCGCCCTGCCCACCGCATCGTCGGGCGGGGGCTCAAGCCAGGGGAAACCAGACCAGCTGCCGAGGGCCACGAGCTGCAAGACCGGCCCAGCAAGGTCGCTCCGCAGCACCTCAGCCCGCTCCGCTTCGTCTCGCCGGGCGTGCGCCACCTCGTCCCACAGCCGCAGGCAGATGCCCGGCGCTGTCCGCCCCGCTCGGCCAGCTCGCTGCTCGGCCGACGCCTGCGAGATCGGCACCAGCTCAAGCCGCGGCAGGCCCGTCGCCGGTGACACCCGCAGCTGCCGAGCGTCGCCTGAGTCGACCACGGCGGTCACGCCTGGAACCGTCACCGATGTTTCAGCCACGTTGGTGGAGAGGATCACCTTTCGACGCCCGTCGTCGGCAAACACCAGGTCCTGCTCCGCTGCGGCAAGATCGCCATACAGGGGGAGCACCATCGTGTCGCGATCGCAGGCAGGCTCAAGCAGCCGGCGGCTGCGTTCGATCTCTCCCACACCAGGCAGAAACACGAGCAGATGCCCGCTGGTCTCCCGCAGCAATCTGGGCACCGCTTTGGCGATCAGTTCGGCCACGTCATCCCGCAGCATCCGCTCTCCCCGCCGCAGATAGCGGACATCGACGGGATAGCAGCGGCCCTCCGCCGTGATGACTCGGCAGCCGGCGGTGCCACCGAGCGCACGAGCGAGCGGCTCGGTGGCCAGCGTGGCGCTGGTCACCAGCAGCCTCAGGTCGGGCCGGAGGTCGCGGCGGAGCTGCGTGAGCATTCCGAAGATCAGGTCCATCTCGATGGAACGCTCGTGAAACTCATCGAGCACGACCGCAGCGATCCCCTCGAGTGCGACGTCATCGAGCAGCCGGCGGAGCATGATGCCGGTGGTCTCCACCGACAGCCGCGTCTCGCGGGAGGCCCTGACGTCAAACCGCACGCGGTAGCCGACCTCGCCTCCCAGCGGGCAGCCGCGACGTCTGGCAATCTCGGCGGCCACCGCGCGTGCTGCCAGCCGTCTCGGCTGGACGAGGACGACCTGGCCCTGGCCGCCGAGGTCGTCGAGCACCGCCGGAGGAATCAGGGTGGTCTTGCCAGACCCCGGCGGAGCGGTGACCACGACCGCGTGCGTTCGCGAGGCGGCGACCACCTCCGGGAGAACCTTGGCAACCGGCAGATCCACCGAGGTCTTCACGCCGTCTCCCGCGACAAGCGAGCGAAGGCCTCGATCGCCGCGCCTCGCGCACCGGCGGTGTCGCCATTGGGCATCACCAGGATATCGATCGCGGCCTGCTCTTCTCGCTGCCTGGGCATTGCTCCGCGAATCTCGTTGACAAACCACTGCTGAAACGACGCGTCGGTCTCCACAGCACCGCCTCCCACGAAGAGCACGTCGGGATCGAAGACGTTGATCATCTCGTCGAAGAAGAGGCCCAGCGCCCACGCCTGCACCCGGAAGATCTCCTGGCACATCGGGTCGCCCTTCTCCGCGAGCCCGCGGACAAACTTTGCCGCCCGCCGCGGATCGCCAAGTTCACTGAGCTGATGGCTCGGATGCCGCTGCAGGAAAAACGGCAGCAGCGTCCGCTCGATGGCCGTCAGCGAGCAGAGCGACTCAAGGTCGCCTGTTCGGCCGCAGTTGCAGCGTGGCACGAGCCCTTCGATGCCGGGAATCGCCCGATAGGGAATCAAGACGTGGCCCAGCTCGCCACCAAAGCCGTTGCGGCCCGTGACCACCTCACCATGCACGATCACGCCACCGCCGAGCCCCGTGCCGATGATCGCGGAGATCGACGTGGCCCGGTTTTCCACGCCAAACTTCGTGAAGTGGCCCCAGAGGGCCGCGGCATTTCCGTCGTTGAGGTAACACACCGGGCGGCCGAGCTTCGCCTCAAGGCCCGCGCGAATATCAAAGCCAGCCCATTGCTCGTGCACAAAGTTGGTTGAGCCGCGGGCGCTGAGCACGCCACTGGCGGTAGCAGGGCCCGGCGTGTCGAGCCCAACGCTCACGATCTGCTCGGGGGCGAGGCCCACGCTTGCCGCAGCGATCTCGAGCCCATCGGCGATCTGCTGCAGGCAGACATCCGGTCCCTCGGCGACACGCGCTGGATGCTCGCAGAGTCCTTCCACGAGAAACTGCCGCTCACCATTGAGAAAGGTGTAGTTGACTGCAGTTCCACCAAGATCGATGCCGGCCACGACCTGCTGTGCGTTCACGAGAATGTCCATCTCCATTACGTGGGGGTGGCGGGGCGTCCTTCGCCCTCTTCCTGTTCTCAGCCGCACCCAGTGCCACCATACTAACGAAAGACGTGAAGACTTCCGCCAGCAGAGGACGACAAGCGATGGTGCGGCTCCGACGTGGCTTTGGCATGGCTGGCTCCGGCCCCCGAATCGGCGGGGCCCAGCGAGTCGGCTGGCTTGCCGTCGCCCTTTCCGTGGCCTGGTGGCCAGCGGCCTCAGCCGCGGAGCCGCCCGCAGCTGAGGGGCGGCGGTGCGCGGTGGTAGAACTCTACATCGCAGGCTCGCGGGATGACGACACCGCCGCGGCTGAGCGGGTTCAGGCTTTCGCCGCTGACCGCGGAAGCATCGAGCTGCTGGTTCGGGATGTCGAGACAGACGACTCGGCCCGGAAACGGTTTGACCGCATTCGGGGGGCGTATCGACAGCCCGGCTGGGAGACACCGTTGGCCTACGCCTGCGGCCAAGCGGTGGCAGGCGAGCCTGGCGATGACCTGGTGGCCGGCCTGAAAAACGCCTTGATGGTGGAGGTCTTCACCCGCCGCGGCTGCTCACGGTGCAGCCGCGTGAAGGCCTGGCTGCCGGGCGTCATGGCCCGCTATCCGGCCTGGCGGCTCTCGCTGCGTGAGCTGTCGTCAGACGACACCGCGGTGCAGCGACTGGAGCAGCTGGTGGCCACGTATCGCACGGCGGCGGCGAGTGTGCCCGTCGTGCATGTCTGTGGCAAGCTGGTGATCGGCTTTGACCAGGTGGCAACCACCGGCAAGCAGATTGAAGAAACGCTCACCACCTGGAGCCGCCCCTGCCCACAGGCTGCGGACTCGTCGTCGGCGCCGCGGAAATCCGGCTTCCAGCTCGTTCGGCTGCAGGGCAGCGGCCCCACCGCAGAGGCATCATCGGGAGATGCT
>CALCGM010000068.1 GCA_937900985.1 uncultured Planctomycetaceae bacterium
ACTCAGCTAACCGGTACTAACGGACGAATGCTTGACCACTCGAATCGAGTGCTTGCGGCGGCGGTCGGCGACGACCTCCGCGGCGCATGCTAGTTACCACAACCTCAAATATGTGCTGCCTGAGAAGGCAGCAGCCAGGATTTCCGGTGAACATATCTGAAAGGTCACACCCGTTCCCATCCCGAACACGGTAGTTAAGCTTTCAGAGCCGATGGTAGTGCCACAAGTGCGAGAGTAGGTATCGCCGGTTTTTTACAAAGGCCCGCAGCATGGGTTTCTGTGCTGCGGGTTTTTTTATGCGCTGACGGAAGTAGTCGTCTCAGCTGGATGGGGCTTACGGGGCTGGCAGGCTCTCTGCGGGCTCGGGAAACGAGGCGGCGGGAAACCAGCTGTACGAGCCCGATGGTGCTCGCTGGTGGGCGGCATGCGTGCAGTCGGTCAGCTGCCGACGGATCGTTTCCAGCGGAAGGCCGATCACGTTTGAGCTGCTGCCGGCGTGCAGCACCAGGGGAATCACGCCATCCTGGAAGCCGCACGCACCTGCTTTGTCCTTCCAGAGGCCGCTGTCGAGATACCGCTCGAGAAACGCTGGCGAGAGAGGCTGCATTTCCAGGACGCTCTCGGTGACAGCCAGGCCGGGGGCTTGGCCGACAGGCCACACGCAGCTGCCAGTGAGTACCCGATGCAGACGCCCCGAGAGTTTTGCGAGCATGTCGGCAGCAGCGGCACGATCCTGCGGCTTTCCCAGAGGCTCGGTGCCGATGACGCCGATCGTGTCGCAGGCGAGGACAATCGACTGCCGGTTGGCCGGGAGCTGCGAGACGACAGCTTCGGCCTTGGCTCTGGCCAGCCGCGCCACCCACGCCTCGAGTGTCTCAGCAGCCTCGCGTGGAGCGGCATCAGCCTCGGCGGCCTCGGGGGGAGGAAGCACGGTGACGGTCCAGCCCGCCTGCTCGGCAAGCTCCCGCCGCCGCGGCGACTGACTTGCCAGCACGATATCCAGAGGTGACGCTTTTTCCATGAGATCCCGCAAGCCGCGACGACAGCATTCTACGAGATCGGCTCAGCCGGCGAGCAGCCAGCACCGTGGCGGCCCCCGCGTGCCACAGGCTCCGCCGAGCATTCTTTTCGAAGACCCGGATCTTCTGGTGGTGGTGAAGCCGGCGGGGCTGGCAACCGCCAATGTGCCCCGTGGTGAAGCGAGCCTTCTGACCCGTCTTCGTGAGCTTTTGGAAAGTGACCGCCGCGGAGCAGCCACGGCCAGCGACACGGCGTTTTTGGGGGTGGTCAGTCGTCTCGATCAGCCGGTCTCCGGCGTGGTGGTGCTCGCCCGATCCCCGGAGGCCGCCGCCGCGCTCTCGGCGCAGTTTCGAGAGCGGACGGTGGAGAAAACCTACCACGCGCTGGTCGAAGGCCGTTTTCCCGGGCCGATCGGCGAAACGCTCACCTGGACGGATCTTCTCGAACGGCCGCCCACAGGTTCTGCCGGCAACGCCGCGCCGCAGTCGCCGCAGGAAGCGGTGGTGGAGGCTCGGCTGCTGGCACGAGGCGTTGAGGTTTCGCTGGTGGAGCTGCGGCCCGCGACAGGCAGGCGGCATCAGCTGCGGGTGCAGCTCGGCTCGCGAAAGTGCCCGATCGTGGGGGATCGGATGTATGGAAGCCGTTTGCCCTTTTCCTGCGGTATCGCCCTGCATTCAAGCGTGTTGAGCATCGACCACCCGTCCACCGGGCAGCGGCTCAGTTTTCGCTCCCCGTGGCCGGCGTCCTGGCCGCAGGCCGCCCGTGGACTTGTGTTGCCCAATCTGGCGGCATCTTCTTGAGCGGCCGGGTACGATTGGAAAATCGCATCACGGAGCTGCCACACCGAGGGCGTGGTGGATTTTGATGTCTCAGCCCCCCAGATCGCCGAGATCGTCGCCCCGCCGCCCGCCGCGGTCGTTTTCCAGCAACGCCGTTGCCAGTGGCCTGGTGTCGGCGGCCGATCTCGAGGCCGCTGCGGCCGATGTGCGTCATCGTCTCACCCATGCCTCTGCCACCGAAACGGATGATGACATCCTGGCGTCGGTTCTCGTCGAACGTGGCACCCTAACGCGGTTTCAGGCCGATCAGCTCCTCGCGGGCAAACGGAAACTGACGCTTGGCCAGTACCGCATTCTCGATGCGGTGGGGCAGGGGGGCATGGGGCAGGTGTTTCAGGCCAAGCATCTGCTGATGGGCCGCATCGTGGCGGTCAAGGTGCTGCCACGTGCTCGCTCAAACCCACAGACCGAGGCGGCTTTCCGGCGTGAGATTCAGCACATTGCGAGCCTCGACCACCGCAATCTCGTCTACGCCCTCGATGCCGGCCACGACGGCAAGGTCTACTTTCTCGTCACCGAACTGGTCGACGGAATCGACCTGCGACGACAGGTGCTGCGGTATGGCCCGCTCAACGAGGTGGCTGCGGCATCGGTCGTGGCCCAGGCAGTTCGCGGCCTGGCCCACGCGCATGCCCGCGGCTTCATTCATCGCGATGTGAAGCCGGGCAATCTGCTCGTCCGCGAGGATGGTCTCGTCAAGGTGTCTGACCTGGGCCTGGCTGGCTCGGTGCTCGATCCGGAAAGCATGAAGCCAGGGCGTGTCGTGGGGACCATGGACTACATGGCTCCCGAGCAGATCCTGCGGCCCGACCGTGTGCAGCCGGCGGCCGACATGTATGGGCTGGGCTGCACGCTCTACTTTGCCCTCTCTGGCCGCGTGCCTTTTCCCGGTGGCACCCGCGATGAGAAACGCCGCCGTCAGCTCGAAGACACCCCAGACCCGATTCGTGGCCTCGTGCCGGCGGTCAGCCCGGAGTTTGCCGCGTTTGTCGAGAAACTGATGGCCAAGCATGTGGAGAGCCGCTACCAGACCGCCGAGGAAGTGCTCGAGGCCGTGCACCCGTGGCTCACGGGGGCGCTCGTGCCGATGTCGCGGGTGAAGCGATCTCGGCACCGTGATTCGTCGCCTCCACCGTTGCCCTCGGCGCAGCGGGCAACGCGGGGCTTCTGGAACACGTCGGAAGAGACCCATCATTCCACCGGCATTCCGCGGCTCAGTATGGGAGACGAAGACGTCGGGTTTCCTGAACGTGTCGCCGGGTTTCTGGCAGAAAGCCTGGAGAGCCTCTGGCTGCGGGTGCGGGCCGCAGCGTCGGGGGTTGTCAGCAGCGGCCTTGTCGGCCTCTTTGCTGGCCTTGCCTGGATGACGTTCCGCACGGCTGGCGGTGCCTGGCTCGGCCGAGCTCTCGCCGGGCTGCAGCTCGACACCCTCACCGCTGGCGACGTGGGCGGCTACACATTCCTTGCCTTGCTGATCGTGCAGGTGCTCGGCGCGAGCAGACTGCGAAACCAGAGCCGTTTTGATCGGCTCTGACGCGGCGACGGACGCAGCGGCTTCGTTGCTGTGTTGCAGAAGGAGCCCTGTGGCTTCGCTGGCGCCCGAAAGGGAGCGTTGGACGTTGACAAAGCCCCGTTTTGCCCATACGAATGGTGTTTTCCGCACCTGGACAGATAGCTCAGTTGGTAGAGCAATGGACTGAAAATCCATGTGTCGCCGGTTCGATCCCGGCTCTGTCCACTTCCGCGTGTTCTCCTGAACCGAGCGTGGCCTTGTTTCCGTTGCCGACGACTCGCCGACGGTTTTCGGCAGCGGTTGCTGCCCTGGTCGCGAGCCGCGGTCTGGCTGCCCGCGGCGGGGCGTTGCCGCCGCCGATCAAGCTCGGCCAGATCGGTGTTTCCCACGCCCACGCCACCAAGCTTTCGGTCTACCGTGAGTCAGCAGACTACGAGGTGGTCGGCATCGTGGAGCCGAATCCCGATCTGCGGGCAAAGGCCGAGCAGCATCCGGCCTACCGCGGGCTTCCGTGGCTGACCCGGGAGCAGCTGCTCGCGACACCTGGTCTCCAGACGGTGCTGGTGGAAACCGCCGTCCGCGACAGCCTCCAGGAGGCCGAGGCCGTGGTCGCAGCGGGGAAGCACCTCCATCTCGACAAGCCGGCCGGCGAGTCGTTGCCTCAGTTTGAGCGGATCCTGGCGGCGGCCGATCGGCAGGGGCTGATGGTCCAGCTGGGCTATATGTATCGCTACAGCCCTGCGGTCGTGATGCTCCGCGAGCTGCTGGCCAAAGGCTGGCTGGGTGAGGTCTTTGAGGTGCACGCCGTGATGAGCAAGGTCGTGCCGCCATCGGATCGGCTCGGCCTCGCGGCGTATCCCGGCGGGATCATGTTTGAGCTCGGCTGCCATGTGCTCGACCTCGTGATCGGTGTGCTCGGGAAGCCAGCGAAGGTTTCTGGCGTGGATGCGCAGGTCGTGGAAGCCGACGGGCTCCGCGACAACATGCTTGCGGTGCTGGAGTATCCCAAGGCGATCGCCACCGTGAAATCGTCGGCGGTGGAGGTGGAGGGCTTTGCCCGTCGGCAGCTGGTTGTCTGTGGCACCGAGGGAACGTTTCATATTCAGCCGCTCGACAATCCGTCGGCCCGGCTCGCACTTTCAGAGCCTCGCGGCTCGTACGCGGCTGGCCTGCAGGACATCACGTTCCCCCGGTTTCCGCGGTACGTCGCCGATGCTGCTGATATGGCAGCGGTGATCCGGGGCGAGAAAGCAGACGACTTTCCCTCCAGCCACGAACTGATCGTGCAGCAGACGCTGCTGGCCGCCTGCGGGCTGTGACGGCCCCGCCTGCCGTGGCAGTGGAGCTTGCAGCGTGCCCTCAGACGCTTCCGGGCAGCGTTGTTCCGGTGGAGGCGACGCTATACTCGCAGCCAAGGGGTGGGCGTCGCAGCGGGCAGCCGCTCCTTCGTGGGCGTCGGTGTGGCATCTCCTCGATGGGGTCTGAAGACAATGCAATGGTTTGTGTCGTGCGTCGT
Source organism: uncultured Planctomycetaceae bacterium (assembly GCA_937900985.1). Taxonomy (GTDB): domain Bacteria; phylum Planctomycetota; class Planctomycetia; order Pirellulales; family UBA1268; genus M30B53. The sequence goes on from CALCGM010000068.1 coordinate 4,889, forward strand.
GGCTGTGGCTGTGGGCTTGGGGGTGGCTGGGGGGGCTGTGGCTGACGAGGCTCGGGCGGCCATCAAGGCCCTGCTTATCACCGGTGGCTGCTGCCACGACTACCCCTTCCAGACGCGGCAGTACATGCAAGCGGCAAAGGATCGCGGTGTCGATGTCGACTGGACGGTGGTGATGCAGGGGGGCACGGGCACCTCCGCGGAGATCGACCTCTACAGCGATCCAGACTGGGCCGAAGGCTACGACGTGGTGATCCACAACGAGTGCTTTGCCAACACGGCCAACCCCGACTACATCCGCACGATCACCAAGGCCCATCATGCCGGCGTGAATGCGGTCGTGATCCACTGTGCGATGCACACCTACCGCGCCGCCGAGATCGACGACTGGCGGGAGTTTCTCGGCGTGACCAGCCGGCGGCATGAGCATCAGAGCCACTACGAAGTGGTGGTGGATGGCGAGGGCCACTGGATCACGGCCACCATCCCTGACGGCTACACCACCCCGATGGACGAGCTCTACGTGATCGAGAAGGTCTGGCCCAACACGCAGGTGCTCGCCACCTCGACGAGCGAGAAGACGAAGGAGTCGCATCCGGTGATCTGGACCAACACCTACGGTGAAGCCCGCGTGTTCGGCACCACCTACGGCCACTCGGTCGACACCTTCTCCGACGCGACCTTTCTCGACCTGATCGTCCGCGGCCTGCAGTGGGCTGCCGAACGCGAGCCGCAGACGCCCTAGCGCACGCCTGCTGCCGTGGCACGACGGCCACGGCAGGGGCGGATATCGAAACGGCCTGTGGGCTCAATCGAGGCAGCCTCAACTGTGCCTAGGGCTTGGGCAGCTGAGTGCGGAAGGCGTCAGGAACCTGCTCCCAGTCGTCGGCGGTGTTGAGCGGGCCGGAGAAGATCTCTTCGCCGGCTTTGTCCTGGATGGTGACCGTCCGGTTGCCATTGCTGTCGGTGATCGTGATCGTGCCACGGTCGGTGGCCATCACGGTGGAGCTCTGCACCGAGACGTTGGCCTGCATCGCACCGCCGTCGCCGCCAAACAGCTGGAAGCCCCCTTCCGGAAGCTGCTTGAGCAGGTCCTGAACCTGGGGCGGCAGATTGGGAATCCCGGGAAGGCTGGGGATCGCCGGCTCCGGCTGTGGAGTGTCGTCCGTCGCGTCGTCGCTTGTCGCGGCTGCTTTCTTCGGTGCGGCCGCCGCGGCCGCCGTTCCCATCAGCCGAACCTTGACCACCTTGCGACGGCCCTGCCGCAGAAGCGTGATCGCGACAGGGCCACTGGTGTCGACAGCGTTGACAAGCGCCACGAGCTGTTCACCGCTGACGAGCTTCTGGTCATCAAACTTCAGCAGGATGTCGAACGGCTCAAGCCCCGCCTTGGCGGCAGGGCTGCCCGGTGCCACCTCCTGCACCATCACGCCGAAGCCGGCGGGCAGGTCAGCGGCATCGATCTGGGCTCGGACCGCGTCGGGCACCTTCGCCAACGCGATCCCCAGCCGCATGCCCTCTGCGGGTTGGGCAGCCAACGCTTCTGCTGGATCAGACGTGCCTGGCTTCACCAGCACCCGCAGCGGGTTGCCCCCTTGCGGGACCTCAATGACCTGCACGTCGATCTGCGGCGGAGCAGCCGCCACCCGTGGACGGACGGCCCGGGCGGTCGTGGCAGGCTCAGAGGTATCGGCGGCAGTCGCCGGCGGGCAGCTGATGGCGACCATTCCCACGGCGGCCACCACGAACGTCAGACTTCTTTTGAGACAGGCCTTCGCGGCATCGTTGGCAGGCTTCATCGCTTCCGCTCCCCACAGACGTTGATCGGCTGGCCGGTTTGCTGCCAGCCCCACGTTTCAATTATGGGCTGTAGGCGGCTTTCTGTGCCAGCTGTCTGTGGAAAAAGCCATCCATGGCCTTTTTTCACTTGGGCAACATCCAGCAACGCCGAGGGTTTTCGGGGTTGCCGATCGCCGCATCCTGCGGCGGCAGACTCTTTCCACCGTCTGCTCGCGGGATTTCTGGCCACCGATGCCGCGGGCGGTCACGAACCGCGACGCGTGGTCTGCGGGGCTGTCGTGCGGCTCGCTGCAGCGACGATGGCTTCAGCCATCTTTGGCAGCGGCACGATCCGGTCCACCGCCCCCCGTTCGATGGCGGCTTTGGGCATCCCGTAGACCACGCAGCTCGACTGGTGCTCGGCGAGCGTCGTGCCGCCAGCCTCGCGAATCATCTGCAGCCCGGCAGCGCCATCGCAGCCCATGCCGGTGAGCAGGGCCGCAACCGTCCGCGGTCCGGTCGTCTCCGCGGCTGAGCGAAAGAGCACGTCGACGGCCGGCTTGCAGTGGTGCACGGGCGGTGAGTTGACCAGCCGGGCTCGCAGCACGCCTCCGCGGCGGTGCACGGCCAGGTGCCGGTCGCCAGGGGCCAGCAGGCAGCTGCCGGGCTCAAGAGGCTCGTCATCGCTCGCTTCGCGAACGGTGATCGCCGAGATCGCATCGATCCGCTCGGCAACCGACTTCGAGAAGAAGGGGGCGATGTGCTGCACGACCACAATCGGGGGCAGTCCCGGCGGCAGTGACGGGATCAGCTCTCGCAGGGCCGCAATCCCGCCGGTGGAGGCGCCGATCACAATCAGGTCTCGGGCGCGTGACGTGTCGGCCGCGTGTGCAGGCGGAGCCTGCGTCGCCACGGGGGGGCGGGGAGGGCGGCCCTTGAGCCAGCTGCCGGCCGCTGCGGCAGCCTTCACGTGATACGCCAGCTTCTCGCCGAGGCTGCCGAGCGACATCGTGCCGTCGGGCTTGGCCAAGACATCGACGGCGCCCGCCTCCATCGCCTCAACGGCTGCCCGTGAGCCTTCCTGCGCGAGCGAACTGACCACCACCACCGGCAGCGGCCGCTCCTTCATCAGCTTGCGGAGAAAGGTCAGCCCATCCATGCGGGGCATCTCGAGGTCGAGCGTGAGCACATCGGGATCCAGCCGCGGAATCTTCTCCTCTGCCACCAGCGGATCGCAGGCTGTGCCCACCACCTCCAGGTCGGGGTCGCGGGCCAGAGCCTGGCTGATCGCCTCACGCACGAGCGCGGAGTCGTCGATGACCAGCACGCGGATCGGCCGACGTGGCGTGCTCATGCGGTGGTGCCCGCTATGTCGGGGCCGGTCGGTGCGGATCCGCTGTCGCTCAGCTCGAGGGCGTCGAGTGGGTCGTTGGCGGCCACGGTATCGAGATCAATGAGCGTGATCACCCGCTCGGCGGCATGGGCCATGCCCGTGATGAAGCGGACGTCGACAGCGCCGCCGAAGTCGGGCGTGGGCAGCAGGTCGGCCTCGCCGTAGGTGGCCACTTCCTCAACCCCATCCACCACCACGGCGTAGGGCCGCCGACCGCCGGCCGCGGCGGCCACCTGGGTGACGATGATACAGGTGCGGTCGTGGTCTGGTGGGGCGGACAGGCCGAACCGCACCCGCAGATCGATGAGCGGAATCACTCGCCCGCGGAGATTGATCACACCGCGGATGTGGGGCGGCATCGTGGCCACCGGCGTGATCGGGCAGAGCCGGATGATCTCACGGACCGCCAGCACCGGCACCGCATACCGCTCGCCCGACAGGGTGAACACGAGATACTTCCCTGCCTGCGGGCTGCCCGCACTCGGCGACCCGCTGACGGGGGCTGCTGCGTTGCTCATCGTTGCTTCGGCGGGGTCAGGCCGCCGTCTCCGTGCTCCGCCGC
>CALCGM010000069.1 GCA_937900985.1 uncultured Planctomycetaceae bacterium
GAGACGGTGGAGCCGCGGATGGTGCGGGTGCTCGCGCGTGGCAACTGGATGGACGAAAGCGGCGAGGAGGTCGTGCCCGGTGTGCCCGAGTCGCTTGCCCCAGCGATCACCACCGACGCCCGGCTCTCGCGGCTTGACCTGGCCCGCTGGATCGTCGACCGCGACAACCCGCTGACGGCGCGGGTGTTGGTCAACCGGCTGTGGGCTCTGCTGTTTGGTGAAGGCCTCTCGCGCCGGCTCGATGACGTGGGGGCGCAAGGCGAGTGGCCCTCGCACCCGGTGCTGCTCGACCGACTGGCTGCCGACTTCATGCGGCAGGGCTGGGATGTGAAGCGGCTGCTCAAGGCGATCGTGATGAGCGAGGCCTACCAGCGGTCGTCGGTGGCCGAGGCGGAGGCCCTGGCTGCCGATCCGGGCAACCGCTGGCTCGCCCGCCAGGGGCGGTTTCGGCTGGATGCGGAGCTGGTCCGCGACAATGCCTTGGCGGTGAGCGGACTGCTCGTGCGGCGGATCGGAGGCGAGAGCGTGTTTCCTTATCAGCCGGCAGGCTACTGGGCCTATCTCAACTTCCCCACCCGGCAGTGGCAGCACGGCCGCGGCGACGACCTCTACCGCCGTGGCCTCTACACCCACTGGCAGCGGCAGTATCTGCACCCGAGCCTGCTGGCGTTTGACGCGCCGAGCCGGGAGGAGTGCACGGCCAAGCGGGCCAGGTCCAACACGCCGCTGCAGTCGCTGGCACTGCTCAACGACCCCAGTTATGTCGAGGCAGCGCGGGTGTTTGCCCAGGAGCTGCTGGCCCGGGGAGGTGGCTCCGCGCGGGAGCGGATCGATCATGCCTTCATGCGGGCCGTCACCCGGCCGGCCACAGACGACGAGGCGGCGGTGCTTGAGGAGCTGCTCACCCTCCATCGCGAGGCCTACCGGGCCGACCCGGAGGCCGCAGCGGCGCTGCTGTCGGTCGGAGAGGCGGCGGTGCCGGAGTCGCTTGAGGCGAGCGAGCTGGCCGCCTGGACGAACGTGGCCCGCACGATCCTCAACCTGCACGAAGTGGTGACGCGAAACTAGCCAGACTCAGAGGACGCTCGTATGTCGTTGCTGCCCACACCGGTTGCTCGCCGCTCCTTCCTTGCCCGCTCCGGCGTGAGCCTGGGAGGTATGGCGCTCGGCTCGCTGCTGAGCGACGGAGCCGGAGCAGCCGCCGCGGCGGCTGTGGCAGCCAATCCGGGCCTGCAGCCGGGCCTGCCGCACTTTGCCCCGCGAGCCAAGCGGATCATCTGGCTCTACATGGCCGGCGGGATGACCCACCTCGACACGTTTGACAACAAGCCGAAGCTTGCCAAGCTGCACGGTGAACCGATGCCTGAATCGGTGACGGCCGGCCAGCAGATCGCCCAGCTGCAGGGGCAGAAGCTGACCTGCTTCGCCCCGCAGCATCCATTTCGCCAGTGGGGCCAGTCGGGCCAGTCGATCGCTGAGATCTGGCCGGAGCTCGGCAGCCGCTGCGCCGACGACCTCTGCATCGTTCGCTCACTGCACACCGATGCGATCAACCACGACCCGGCCCACACCTTCATGAACACCGGCACGATGAATGCCGGCCGCCCGGCGATGGGATCCTGGCTGCTGTATGGCCTGGGGGCGGAGTCGGTCAACCTGCCAGGGTTTGTCGTGATGGTGTCGACCGGAGGCTTTGGGCAGAAGCAGCCGATCGCCTCGCGGCAGTGGCATTCGGGCTTCCTGCCGGGCCAGTATCAGGGGGTGGAGTTTCGCAGCACGGGCGATCCCGTGCTCTACGCCAGGAGCCCGCAGGGCGTGTCGCTCGAACGGCAGCGGAGCGTGGTGGATGCGGTTCGGCAGCTCGACGGGCTCGCCAACCAGCGGCTGCACGACCCCGAGATCGACACCCGCATCAGCCAGTATGAGCTCGCCTTCCGCATGCAGACGAGCGTGCCGGAGCTGATGGATGTGAGCACTGAGCCGAAGCACATCTTCGACCTCTACGGCACGACCGGCGGTGATGGCTCCTTCGCCTCCAACTGCCTGCTCGCCCGCAGGCTCGCCGAGCGGGGGGTGCGGTTTATCCAGCTCTACCACCGCGACTGGGATCACCACGGCTCGGTGAAGGACCACTCGGCCGGCACCGCCAAAGAGGTCGACCGCGGCGCCGCAGCCCTGCTGACCGACCTCAAGCAGCGGGGCATGCTCGACGACACGATCGTGGTCTTCGGCTCCGAGTTTGGCCGCACACCGATGGCCCAGGGCAACGGCCGCGACCACCACCTCGCAGGCTTTACGATGTGGTTTGCCGGCGGCGGCTTCAAGCGGGGCTTTTCGTATGGCGCGACCGACGAGCTTGGCTACCACGCGGTGGAAAACCGGGTGAGCGTGCACGACGTGCATGCCACGCTGCTGCACCAGATGGGCATCGACCACGCCCGCTTCACCTACAAGTTTCAGGGGCTCGACAGCAAGCTCACGGGTGTTGAGGAAGCCAGCGTGGTCCGCGACCTGCTCACGTGAGCCTGGCGGCGATGGTCTCGGCGTCGTAGACACAGCCGCCCCAGGTGCCGCCGCAGGCAGCCTGCAGGGCCGCCCACAGCCGGGTGTCAGCCGGCAGGGCGGGATCGGCCGCGAGGTCGCTGCGGCGGGGGCGGCCGGCCAGCAGGGCCGCCGCCTCGGGCTCGCTGAGCTCCGCGGTGGCATCGCCGAGAAAGTCGACGCGGCCGGTCGCCTGAGCCCGATCGATCACGATCCGGATGCGGTCGCCGTCGCGAAGCCTGCCGATCGGGCCGCCGGCGAGGGCCTCCGGCCCCACGTGGCCAATGCAGGCGCCCGTCGACACGCCGGAGAAGCGGGCGTCGGTGAGCAGGGCGACGCGGTGGCCAAAGGGCAGCCGCTTGAGGCTGCTGGTCACCTGATAGGTCTCCTCCATGCCAGTGCCCATCGGGCCGATGCCGGCGAGCACGAGCACGTCGCCTTCCTGGATCTCGCCCGCCTTGATGGCCGCCATCGCGGCCTTTTCGCTGGTGAACACGCGGGCCGGGCCAGTGTGGCGGTAGATCCCATCGGCATCGACGCTGCGTGGGTCGATGGCGGTGGCCTTGACCACACCACCATCTGGCGCGATCGAGCCCCGCAGGAAGGCGAGGGTGCCGGTGAGGCCCCGGTCTTGGGCCTGCTGCGGAGCCATGATCACCTCGTCGGGGTCGACGCGGTCGAGGTGGAGCAGCAGGTCGCGAAACCGCTGCCGCCGCTCGCTTGTCTCCCACCAGGCAAGCTGCTCAGCAAGCGTGTGGCCGGTGACCGTCAGCACCGAGGTGTCGAGCAGGCCGAGGGCGGCCAGGTGCCGCATCACCTCCGGAACACCGCCGGCGAGAAACACCCGCACGGTCGGATGGTGCACCGGGCCGTTGGGCAGCACGCTCACCAGCCTGGGGGTGCGGCGGTTGATCGCCACCCAGTCGTCAACGCTCGGCCGTGGCAGGCCGGCGGCATGGGCGATCGCCGGAATGTGCAGCAGCAGGTTGGTGGAGCCGCCGAAGGCGGCATGCACGGTCATCGCGTTGGTGAGGCTTGCCGGCGTGAGCACGTCGGCTGTGCAGCGGCCGGCCTCGGCGAGGCCGACGAGCGCATCGGCCGAGCGGACGGCGAGATCCCGCCACACCGGCTGGCCGCTCGGCGCGAGGGCAGCGTGGGGCAGCGTCAGGCCCAGCGCCTCGGCGACGACCTGCGCCGTGGCGGCGGTGCCGAGAAACTGGCAGCCTCCGCCCGGTGTGGCGCAGGCCCGGCAGCCGAGATCGGCGGCTTCTTCAAGGCTCAGCTGGCCATGGGTGTAGCGGGTGCCGATGGTCTGCACGGCTCCCGCATCTTCACCGATCCGCGGCGGCAGCGTCACACCGCCGGGCACGATTACGCCAGGGAGGTCGGTGAGCCCCGCGATCGCCATCAGCATCGCCGGCAGGCCCTTGTCGCAGGTGGCGATCCCGAGCACACCCACGCGGCGGGGCAGCGATCGGGCGAGGCGGCGAAGCACGATGGCCGCATCGTTGCGGTAGGGCAGGCTGTCGAACATGCCCGTTGTGCCCTGGGTGCGGCCGTCGCACGGATCGGAGCAGAAGCCGGCAAAGGGGATCGTGCCGAGTGTTCGCAGCCGCTCGGCGGCCGCCTGCACCAGCAGGCCGATCTCCCAGTGGCCGGTGTGGTAGCCGAGGGCCAGCGGCGAGCCATCCGGCAGCCGCACGCCTCCCTGCGTCGAGAGGATCAGCACCTGGCGATCGGCGGTGCGGGCCGCCGGCCAGCCCATGCCTGCGTTCTGCGTGAGCCCGAAGAGATCGCCGCTGGGGCTCTCGCGGAGCAGGGCGTCTGTCAGCGGCAGCGATCCTGCGGGTCCTTCGGCTGCGGTGGTGATCTCGTAGATCGACGGGTCGGTTGAGTCAAAGAGCGGCATTGGGGAGGGCATGGCCGGCTGGGGCGAAAGGCTGGTGGCTTGAGGGGGCAGGACGCCATCTTATAGAGTGCGGCGGCAAATACCGTGGCGGGGAGTGCGGGAGCAATGTCTCCCGGGCCGCACCGGCGACACGCCTCTGGGAGCATCGCATGTCTGACCTGAGTTACGAGCGGCTCTGTCGATTCAGACCGGATTCCGGGGCCGAGCCGCGGATCGGGGCGGTGATTGCCGGCGAGCGGATTGTCGACCTCACCCACGTGGGGGTGTCGTCCCTGTCGGATGTGCTCGATCGCGCGGACCCAGCCGCCCATCTGCGGCTGTTGCGGGGCTCGGAAGATGGCGTGGCCCTGTCGG
>CALCGM010000070.1 GCA_937900985.1 uncultured Planctomycetaceae bacterium
CGGCCTGGGCTCACCCCGAGCGACCCCGAACGCTCGGCTCATCGGCCCGGGCTCACCCCGAGCGACCCCACCAAGGCGGCTCACGCTCGCTCACGCCGCCACCTCGCGCCGCTGCGTCATCAGCGAGACCGCAATCAGCGTGACGAAGCCCAGGGGAATCGTCACCAGCCCCGGCTGGCTAAACGGCACCAGCGAGGCCTCACCGGAGAGGCCGTAGACCTTCTCGAAGGTGTCGGCCGAAAGGAGGATCCAGCCCAGCGAGGCGATCATGCCCACGCTGACTGCCGTGATCACACCCTGCTTGGTTGTTTTCGGCCAGAAGAGCACCATCACCAGGGCCGGCAGGTTGGCACTGGCGGCGATGTTGAAGGCCCAGCCAACGAGAAAGCTGACGTTGAAGTTGCGAAAGAGGATGCCCAACGCCATGGCTGCGATGCCGAGAAACACCGCCGCAATCTTGCCGCAGCGGACCTTTTCGTGATCGGTCAGCTCCCAGCCGCAGACGCTCTCCAAGAGGTCGTGGGCCACAGCACCACTGCCGGCCATGATCAGGCCGCTGACGGTGCCGAGGACCGTGGTGAAGGCGATCGCGGAGATGACCGCAAAGAGCGTCTCGTTGAAGCTCTTGGCGAGCAGCGGGGCGGCCATGTTTGAGGTGGTTGGGTCGAGGCAGCTGCTCGTCATGGCTGCCAGGCCAAGGTAGAGCGTGAGCACGTAGAAGCCGCCGATGGCGGCGATGCCCACCACGGTGCTCTTGCGGGCCGATGCCCGGTCTTTGACCGTGTAGTAGCGGATCAGGATGTGGGGCAGCGACGCGGTGCCGCAGAACAGGGCGAGCATCAGGCTCGCAAAGTTGAGCTTTCCGACGAGGGTGCCGTCGCCGAGGCCCTTGAAGTAGCCGCCGGGCACGAGCAGGTCGCCGCCGCGGTGTTCCACGGGGTAGAAGGTGGTGTGGGTGCCGGTGTCGTCGGTTTCCACCCGCTTGCTCCAGGTGACCACCGTCGCGTCCTCCAGCGTCGCGAGATACGACAGTGGCCCGAGCGGGCCGGTTGTCTCCTTGCCGTCGGGAAGCGCGAGCACGCTGCCCACGGGCCGCAGGTCGTGATCGGCAGTCTGCGGGGTTCCATCGATCAGCACCTGCCCGTCAGGCGTGACCGTTCGCACCTGCTCGGTGAGGTCTCCGGTGTTGACCGAAAGCCCACGGCCCAGAATCATCACCACCAGCACGCCGCAGACGACAACCAGCAGTGAGCCCTTGATGAACTGCACCCAGGTGGTGGAGACCATGCCGGCGGTGACCACGATCCAGGTGACAGTCACCCCCACAAGCACGACACCCCAGGCGTGCGGCAGGCCCAGCAGCGGCGTGATCAGGTCGCCGGCTCCGACCATCTGCGGGATCAGATAGAAGATGCTCACCACGAGCGTCGAAATCGCTACCACAAGCTTGATTCCCCGGCTGTTGAAGCGGGCGTCGAGGGCGTCGGCGAAGGTGAACTTGCCGAGCGACTTGATCGGCTCAGCAATCACAAACAGGGCCACGATCCAGCCGGCAAGGAAGCCAATCGAGTAGAGGAAGCCGTCGTAGCCGTTGAAGGCGATCAGACCGCAAATACCGAGAAACGAGGCGGCGGAGAGGTAGTCGCCGGCAAAGGCGATGCCGTTGACAAACCAGGGCACCTGCCCATGAGCTGCGTAGTAGCCCGTCGCAGACTGGCCTCGACGGCCGAGCCAAAACGAGAAACCCACGACACCGCCAACAAAGACGGCAAAGATCACAACAGCGATCGCAGAGGCTTCATGCAGCATGATCGTCCTCCGTCGTGCCAGCGAGCATAAACACCACGGCCAACACAATGGCCGCCACGATCAGGCCCAACCCCGAAAGAATCGCCAGGTTGACACCGGCAATCGGCCGCCAGGAGAGCGCCGCAGGCCAGAGCAACACCAGACCCATGAAGCCCACGTACATTGCCACATAGGCGATGAACAGGACCATCCCGAGGCGGTGAACTTTCTGTCGCCGCGGTGGGTGTGCTGGCGGCTTCTGCCGCGACTCGACCGGCATCTCATCCATCGCGTGGCTCCTCGAACGCGTCCTCATGCGGTGAGCAGGCGCTACGTTTTCGTAGCCACTCGTTCTCCCCCGTGGCCATGAGTGTAGCGTCACGTGCGGACACTGCAGGCAGAGCGACGATCGCAGCAGTGCCACAGCCAGCCAATGCCCTCTCCAGGCCGAGCCGGCTGCGGCTACCGCAGGCCGGCGTTGGTCACTTTCGAGGTGCCGATAGTCATCGACTGGCTCGGTCGGCCGCCCTGGCCGCTGGGCTTTTGCAGAAACCGCGGCAGCTCGACCCGCTGAAAGAGCTCATAGTCGGGCTTCTCCCGCTTCTTCAGCCAGTCGCCGATGTTCTCCC
>CALCGM010000071.1 GCA_937900985.1 uncultured Planctomycetaceae bacterium
TCGTTCGCAAACGCGAACTGCCCACGCGGCGGCACGAGCATCCCCAGATCAATGGTGTGCAGGAGGAGTTCGCTGGGGGCTCCGATCTCCAGATCGACCAGTTTGCCGCGGAGGTCGCCCTGGCGAAACCACAGCGCGATCCCAGGAACGATCCAGTCCGCAGGCAACACGCCACTCCACGTCGCTGCCGCATAGGCAAGACGCTGATTCTCAAGTTCACTCTCCAGAAGCCACTGGCCACCCACAGCCTTGAACTGCAAGGTCTGGCCGCGGTCGATGGCAGCCGTGCGGCCGCTGTAGTGGATAATGGAGGCGTAGCCGGCATTCGAGCTGACCCGAATCATTTTGCCGTCGAGCCCCGCGGCCTCCGGGAAGTGGAGATCGCGGACCCACTGGCCGTCGGCGGTCTGGATGTCGATGAGGGCATGTGTCTGCAGCTGCTCGCGGAGAAACGTGGCGGCCGGCGTGCTGAGCTGCTGGAGCGCGTCCGTGCCGCGGATGACGGTCGCGGCGCCGCGTGGTGGCCGGAAGTCGATCGGGTCCTGCGGCAGCCCGTCGAGGAAGTAGGCCGTCTTGGGTAGTTTGTCCGGCGGGGCGAGGTCGAGGATACCGAGCCTTTTCCCGGCTGCGTCGACCGCGGCCACCTGCATGGGCGTGGCGTTGTCGGCCTCCAGCAGCCGCACCATCACGAGGCAGGTGCGATGGCCGATCAGGTGCGGCTGGTGGTCCTCTGCTCGCCGCCGCGCGGGCACGACCTGGCTTTGGGCAAAGAGCACCTCGGCAGCCAGCGACCCCTGCAGGTTATTGGTCGGCGTGGTGGTGTGAAACACGAGCGTCGTGTCGGCGGCAAGGGCCGCAGTGGCCGCGGCCCACAGCAGGCCCCCGATCAGCAGACAGACACGTTTCGCGCAGGGCATGGTTTACTTTCTCAAGCACCGTCGTCGATGCGGGCTCGGTTTCTCGACGGGGATGCGGTAATCCCGCGGCCGCTCGATCTCTTCAGGTCTGTTCAGACGCCCACCTTCATCACGCCGAAGGCCCAGTCTGCTCAGAAGATCGGCCAAGCCGGGATGATGTCCGTCCACCGTCTCATCATGCCACGAAGTGTGAGGGAAGTCTGCCGCTGGCAGTCCTGGCGGATCTGCGCCGCGGGATCGACGACCACGTGCCTCAGCTGTGGAGGGCCAAACTTTTTTTTGGGAATCTCGCGGTCAGCGGGAGTATTTCTCAGAGGAGACACGTCTGCCACCATGCCAGAGCCCCCACAGTTCGACCGCTACGAGCAGTTCGTGGCACTTTTCACCCGGTATGAGCGAGCCGTTCGGGGTGTGGTCCGTTCGATGCTGCCTTCGCCGCAGGATGCCGACGAGGTGATGCAGAACGTCGGACTGACCTGCTGGCACAAGTTTGCGGACTTCCGCGACGAATCCCACGACGCGTTCTTTCGGTGGGCGTGTGTGGTTGCCAGGTACGAAGTTCTCAAATACCGGCGCAAATTTGCTCGCGATCGGTTCGTGCTCAGCGAGGAGACGATCCAGCTGTTGTTTACGGAAGCTGAAGGGAGGGCTGATTCGGCAGCATGCGAGCGCCGCGCCCTGGAGGAATGTCTCGACCGTTTAGAGTCGGCAGACCAGCGGCTGCTGCTGAGTGTCCACACGCCCGGAGACTCGGTGGCAGGCATTGCCCGGCAGCTCGGCCAGCAGCCGCGAAGGCTCTACAGCCGAGTCGCCATGCTGCGAGATCTGGTCGGCGATTGTGTCAGACGAAAACTCGCTGAGGAGGCCGGTTGAGTGGATGCCAAACTGAAAGCCCTCACCAAGGCGTATAGCGATGGTTCGATCAGTCGCGCTGAGCTGCTGCAGTTGGAGGCACTGCTCCAAGGCAACCCGGCCGCACGCGCGGGCTTTCTACACGAGATGAACCTGACCGACACCCTGGAAGAAATCGCCGTGGCGGCCCAGCCGCTCTGGGGAGTGTGCGACCGTGCGGTACCACCCGCGTTGTCTTCGTCGTCATCGTCATCACCGCGATCCGTTCGCGTGCGGCGGGCATCCCTGACGGCTGCCGCTGCTGCTCTTGTCGTTTTGGCAAGTGGCGTCTGGCAGCGCTCGGGCGAAGCGACGATCGGAGCGATCGTGGAGCATCAAGGTCGGGTCCGCTGGACGGGTCACGACGGCATCGTGAATGCCGAGCCTGCGGCCGGGCTCCTCGTGCCCGGTGGCACGTTGGAACTTCTTGGACCAGATTCCTGGGCCTCCTTTCGTTTCCATGACGGCTCGCTGCTGACATTCTCCGGTGAGTCGGAGGCTGTGCTGTCAGACCGTGATCAGAAACGGCTGCACCTCCGGCGAGGCAGCATGTCAGCAGAGGTCGAGCCGCAGCCTGCGGATGTGCCGCTGCTTGTGCACACCTCCACTGCAGACCTGGAAGTCTTGGGGACGCAGTTCAACGTCTTCGCACAGCCCGCACGCACCGAACTGGTAGTGCATGAAGGGCTGGTGCGTCTCCAACGTTCCAGCGATCGGAAGGCCCTGGACGTTGCCGCGAAACACCGCGCTGTGGCTTCGCTGACTGCCACAGACACCTTCACGAGCGAGCCCCGTGGGCCGCAGCTGGCGACGTGGCAGAGTCGTCTGGACAGCGATGCGAATGTTCGACACGGCTCCTGGAAGCCAGCGGTCTTTTCCCTTGCCACCAGGCTCAAGCAGGCTGTGGCCAAGGGCACCATCACGGAGGCCGAGGCGCTGGCCGAGTACAAACACGCCCTCAGCCTGGATGACCAGGGAACTGTCTGGTCACTTCCGACGATAACCGGGAGCTTGGTGTGGCTTGAGGTGCGAGATGATGCCGACGGCCGCGTTGTGCTGACTGAAGACACCCAGATCCGAGTCAGCGGGCGGCTCCGCGGAGCGAGCACGCTCACGATGGGGGTCAGTGTCTATGCAGCGGCCGGCGGCTTTCTTGGCAAGTGCAGCACGTCGGTCTCCGCCGAGGAGGTCGAGCGGTCAGCAGACGGCCGCTTCGTGTGGGTTGTGGATGGCCGAGATCTCACCCCCCAGCCGGGTCCAGTGGCAGGCCATTTGCTGATTCATGACTGGTGGTGTGTCGCCGATGCAAAGTCTGCTGCGCTCGAGGTGCTCAGCGTGGACGTTCAGAACCATTGAAAGGAAACGACATGAGAAAGACGGCTGCCTGCCTACTGCCATGTGCCATTGCCGGACTGCTATTTACGGTCGCCCTGCGAGCCGACGAGATCACGCCACACGAACTGGCCGCATTGAAGGCCAAACTTCGCGAGGCCGTCGAGGCGGGCACCCTCACGAAGAAACAGGCCGCAGTCAAGTTTCGTGTGATCACTGAAGGCCACACCCAAACCAAAGAAAAGAACGACGTGGTTTCTGTCGACAGCAGGTCGCTGCCCACCACGTCCACCGCCGGCGACACCGAGGGCCCGGTCGCTACCGGGTTTTTTGGCTGGGCGGCAGAGGCAACGCATCGCTTCATGGACAACAGCCATCTGGGTGAGCCGCGTCTGATTCAGGGGCTCTCCTTTCGGCTTGATCACCGCGATCACGACTCGATCGGTCGTGAATGGGAGAACATTACGATTCGCATCGCGCATGGCGACTGGTCATCGATCCGCTACAACGCATCGAAGGAGTTTTCACTCGTTGACGAACCGACCGTGGTCTTCTCCAAGCCTTGGAGCTTCCCCACATTGAAGGGCCTTCCGCCAACAGAACCGGCTGAATGGGGTGGACCACAAAACGCGTTGAGTTTTCGCTTCGACGAGCCCTTTGCCTACAACGGCGAAGACGCCATCTATGTGGAGTTCGTCTTCGCTGGCGGTGTGGCGGCGGACGGGCGTCCATGGACAGGCGACTTGCCCTTCGGCTTTGAGTACTTCTTGGATTCGATGCCGGAATCGGGTGGCTGGCGGGTTGCCCAGCGGCCGGTCGGTCTCTTTCGCGAGCCACGCGTCGAAGCGGTCGTGTCCTACACCGCCGGCGGGCAGTCTGTCTGGACGTCGTCGCCCAAGGGAATGCCCTTTCTGAAATGGGACTTCGTAGGGTTTGGTGAATAGGCCCGGTGCATTCATTCACTGACCGCAGTGTGAGAGAAGCCCCGAGAAAACTCTCAGGAGTGCGTGCCATGCGTCGACACAACTGCCAGCGTGTATGTGCTGTGCTTGTGGGCTTGATGACCAATGTCTGCCTGCTTGCCGACGACAGTTTTGTGAACTTTGAAAGTCCCCAGTCGCATGGCCTTGCTCGAGGTGTTGACGGAGAGCGTCTGTTCGCTGTCAACACGCCCGCGAGGACCCTCGTCGTCCTGTCGATCACGGAGCCGATGTCGCCCACAGTCGTGGCGGAGATCCCCGTGGGACTGGAGCCGGTTTCCGTTGCCGCGCGTTCGGTCGACGAAGCGTGGGTCGTGAATCATGTTTCCAACTCGGTGAGCGTCGTCGATGTTGCCCGTGGCGTTGTCATCGAGACGATTCAGGTCGGTGGCAGGCCGGGAGATATTGTCTTTGCAGATTCCAACCGGCTGGCGTTTGTGTCGTCGATGGCAGATCGCCGTGTGGAGGTGATCGACGCGGCGACCCGTCGGGTGATCACGCGGATTGAGATCCCTGCCGACAGCCCCCGCACGCTCCTGGCCAGCAGAGACGGAAAAACGATTTGGGTGGCCAGTTTCCGTTCTGGAAACGGAACGACGGTCATTCCTCATTCTGTCGCCCCGGAACCTCCTCCGGTCACCAGGAGCGATCTGCCTGAGCCTCCACCGCAGGGAGTCATTGTTGCTGCGAACGATCCTCGTTGGCAGAGCCTGCTGGACTTCGAGCTTCAAGATGAAGACGTCTTCGAGATCGATGTTCACACCGCGAGTCTTCGTCGCAGCTTCAGGAGCGTTGGCACCACGCTCTTCAACCTCGCTCAGCAACCGCACACCGACGAGGTCTGGGTCGCAAATACCGACGCACGAAATCTGGTCCGCTTCGAGCCACAACTCAAAGGGCATGTGGTTGAGAATCGGATCAGCCGACTCGCCGTGGCGAGTGGTTCGGCTGCTGCGGTGACGACACACACTCTGAGTCCACCCAGCGGCAGCGGACAGAACTCCGGCAGGATCGAGCTGAAGACCGCCGTCGCGCAGCCAACGGACATTGTTTTCAATTCGGCAGGGGACAAGGCTTTCGTCGCCTCGTTTGGGACCGATCGCATCGTGGTCTTGGATGGCAGCGGCGGCGTGAGGGCGGGGATGGAGCTCTCCGATGCCTCCGCCGCAGCCATCGATCCGCAGCGAAAACGGGGTCCGCGGTCGTTAGTGATGCATAGCAATGGAAGCACGCTGTACGCACTCAACCGGCTCTCCAATAGTGTTTCGGTGTTGGACACGGGGGCTCAGCGGGTTGTCAACGAGATACAGCTTTCCGATCCAACGCCAGCATTTCTACGCGCCGGACGTGGCTACCTGTTTGACGCCAGGCTTTCCGGGAATCACAGCGTGTCCTGTGCGTCGTGCCACATCGACGGCGATCGGGATGGGCTTGCGTGGGATCTTGGTGATCCCGGTGGCGCGATGTTTCACAACGGCACCGCGGAGGAGGTGCATCCGATGAAGGGACCGTTGCTCACACAGACGCTGCGAGGCCTGGCTGGCGAAACGCTCTTTCACTGGCGGGCAGATCGACCTGGGCTTGAATCCTTCAACGGAACCTTTGAGCACCTGATGGGAGGGACGCCATTGGACGACGACGATCTGGCGTTGTTTGTGGACTATCTGCAGAGCATCCGCTTTGGGCCCAATCCGCTCGTGTCGGCAGACGGATCGCTGTCAGCTGAGCCTGCAGGGCTGAGTGCCCGCGATGGAGAGCTGATCTTTCGCACGCAGCTCAGCATCGGACGGGAAGGCCGGAACACCTTTCGCTGCATCGACTGCCATGCCCGACCCAACGGCGCGGGCACCAACGGGTTCACGGGCCTGATCGGGCAGCCCATGAAGGCAGCCCAGCTGCGGGGCCTGAATGAGCGGATACCGTTTGCCGCTGACGGCAGCCGTGTGAGTGGCTTCGGTTTTTCCGCGGATGGCTCGAAAGAGTCGCTGCGAGAGTTCCTAGGGGATTCCCATCGCTTCCATGGCATCGACGAGCGCGACAAAACGGCGATCGCGAACTTCCTGCGTGCGTTTCCAACGGAGACCGCGAGCATCGTTGGATTCTCTCGTACGCTGCACGCGGCCAATCGCGGTGACGCGTCGCTCAACGCAGCAGTGGCGTTGCTGACCGAGCAGGCTGAGCGGGGGCGGTGCACGGTGTCAGCGACCGGCATCGTGCGGGGTGAGCGGATTGACCTCGTCGACGATCGCGGGAGCGGGGTGTTCCGCGACAGGTTGGATGCAACAGACGAGCGATCCTTGGAGCAGATTGTGGCGGAACTTGGCGATTCCGACTCGTTTGTGACGCTTGTCGCACTGCCCCGAGCGTCCACCCAGCCTGGCGGCCGGCA
>CALCGM010000072.1 GCA_937900985.1 uncultured Planctomycetaceae bacterium
GCTGCTGCGCCGCCGGAGCTGCAGCCCATCACCCCGCGGCCCCAGGGGTCGCTCGTGAAGGCGAGCCCGGGATACGCCTTGCGAATCTCGGGATTGGCGAGCACGGCCGGCAGCACCTCGTCGTTGAGGAAGCGGGCGAAGCGATCCGACATCGTGTCGTATTCCAGCCCCCGCTGGCTGCCCTTGCTGTCGTCGCCACCGTTCTCGACCGACACGACGATGAAAGCCGGCAGCTGGCGGGCGGGATCCTCAGAGATCGTCAGGTTGTCGAGCGCGCGGCACACCAGGTCGAGGCGGCTGGGGCCGTCGAGCGTGAGCAGCACCGGGGCCTTGCTGCCGTCGACGTAGGCGGCGGGCACATAGACGAAGATCTTCCGCTCGGTGCGGACCGTCTTGCTGGGATCCAGCGTGGCGTCCGTGCCCGGGAAGATCGCACTCTCAGCCAGCGGCATGGAAAACTCGAAGCGCCTGCCCTGCGGGTTGCCGCGATCGGTGAGATCCGGATCGACGGGATAGTCGGGGCCAACGATGTGGTTGCCGTTGCCCTCGTCGCTGACGGCGGCAGGCGGCTGCGTGCTTGCGGGAGCATCGGCTGCCACGGGCTCGCTGCAAAGATTGACGAAGGCCTCCGTGCTGCGGGCAATCTGTTCGGCATCAACGGTGAGGTAGCGGTGCCTCCCGTCGGCTGCCGCCTCAAATCGGGTGCCTCCGTCGTCTTCCACGGTCACCGTGCCCGGCTCGGAGGTTCCGAAGTAGCTGTGGCTCGGCCGCACCACCGCCAGCACGCTCGTTAGGTCCCAGGTGGGCCGGTTGTGGGGCGGCGGCATGTAAGCGATGGAGCTCTCGGCGAGGATGTGATGAGGATGCCAGCGGTAGTCTTCCTGAATGCTTCGGGCCGGGTAGGGAATCGCCAGGCCGATCTCGAAGCCGCTGTAGAGGATTTCTGTGGGCCACTCGGCAGCCAGCCGCTTGGCCGCCGGAATGTCTTGGACCACGTTGTATTCCAGATGCCGGTTGCCGTTGATCGGCTCGAAGGCGCCTGCCATCGCTGAGAGCAGCTTCACTTTCTTCGCCACCAGGTCGCGGCCGGAAAGCGGTGAGAGGTCGTCGGCCGGCGAGTCGAGCAGCCGGGCGAGGTTGGTTGAGAAGCCAACCTGGGCGATCACCACGGAGCTGTCAGGGCGGCTGGCAAGCACGCGGCGAAGGAGCGGCACGGCATCCTCCGCCTGCTCGCCCTCGAGGTCGTACGGGTAGAGCGGCTGGCCGTTCTTCTTCCGCGCTACCAGCGGCAGAAACGTGCCCGGGTCGGGCGTGACGCCGTTCCGAACGATGCCAATCGGCGTGTCGCCCCGGCCGTAGAAGGTGTTGACGGCGTCGGTGTAGGAGGCCGCCAACGGGCAGTCTTTGCTGATGGTGACCGCCAGCAGGTTGCACTCACCACGCGACTGCAAGGCATGAATCATGCCGAGGGCCAGCACGTCGTCGACATCGTTGCCGATGTCGGTGTCGAAGATCAGGTCGACGGGTGGCTGCGCGGATGCGACGGGGCGGTGGAGTCCGGCCGTGAGGCAGAGGGCAAACACAAAGACGAGACGGTGGTGGCGCATGGAGGTTCCCCGAGGATCAAGACAGCCATCAGGCCGTGGCCCTATCATGCCCGATCAATCGCCGGTATCAACTCTGGCCTCGGCGACAGCCGACCGGGAAACGTCTGCTGATCAGGCGAGCGGCAGCTCTCCCAACACGAACTGATCGAAGTTGTGCTCATGGACGAGCACACAGCCGACTCTCCCGGCAAGGGCCACAGCCGACGCGGTAAAGCGGCTGTTGGTGATCACCACGCATCGCTGGCAGTTGTGGAACGCCATGCCCGCGAATGCCTGCTGCACGGCATCGTTCCCCACGCTGCTTTCGTAGCCTTTGGCCTGGATCGCAACTCGGCGACCCCAATCACCGTCAGCAGGTCGACACCCTGGTCGCCAGATTGCCCCACCTGGTTGACCGGATGACCGAGCTCGGTGAGCACCTCGGCCAGGAAGTGTTCAAACTCGTAGCCGCGGAGCTGTCTCCAGGGCTGGCTGAGCAGTCGCTGGAGCTTGGCACGTTGCGACTGTCGTTCCTGGTTGAGCTGCGCACTGAGGAGTGAATCACGCGTCTTTAGCTCGTCGATCTGTCGGTCGAGGTTGGCAAGGTGCGACAGCCTGCTGCCCAGGGCAGTTGCCGACTGCTCGAGGGCAGACCGCGACGATCCAAACAGCCACGAGGTCGCCAGGCTCCCGGTGACGACCACCATCGCCATGACGCTGACCGCAAACCACCGATCTCCGGTCAGCAGATCGACGCTCACAAGTGTCGCCAGGCTCAGGCAACCGGTGGCAATGACGCCTGGGAGGAGCGATGGCATCTGAGCGTTACTGCACAGCTGCCGGACGGCGAGAGCTCGCCGCACACTCCACAGATGAAGTGTGGCGAGGCATCGCTGGAACCGGTCGCCGCCCTGTTCCCGCTGCTTTGACCGCAGCTCGCGCCGCTTGCGGCGAACCTCTTCCTGAATCCTTTCGAGGGGAGACGTCGACGCCATGAAGATGATGCCTCACTCGCGGCGTGGTGTGCCGTTGCGGGAGAACCGAGGGTTCGGTCTGCCTGCGGCGAGCGGGCGTGCCGGTTTGGAGTGCTTAGCCGCGTCAGGAAAAAGTCGCCTTCCGATCTTTGACCCTAGCGGAAAAGTTCAAGTGTAAGCCTCGGTGCGTTGAGGCGTCGTATCCAGGGAGGGAATCATGGCTTTCAGAAAGCGGGAACGGCAGCAGCAGTTGGAGGCCATCGTGGCCTCCAGAGAATTGCCGCGGTCTCCCGACCCTCCGCTCTACACCGTGCTGTGAGGTGGCCTGGATTTTGGGGGCCACGCGCCTCCTCCCCCAACCGGGCCAAGAGCGTGGCCCACGAAATCCTTGAAGTGTCGTGCGAGTGGGGTTTTTTATTTGCATCACAGCAAACCGCGGTGGCCTCGCCGTCCGGAGCCACGCCAGTCGCCATTCAACCGCGGCATATCACGCACCACCGCGTGCTATTCCCCATACGTCATCAACATCCGACCACCCGTAACCCGAGCAGTGTCAACCACTTCCGCCCCCCACGCCACCACCGCCCATTCCACGATATACTGCAGTCCCCGCAACTACGCGGAACCAGAGAAATACTAGTTCT
>CALCGM010000073.1 GCA_937900985.1 uncultured Planctomycetaceae bacterium
CAAAGGGTGCTTGTCGTGGGTGTTGCCGGGGTGGCCCTGCAGGCATCGGGGGTCGTCTCTGCCGAGCCGATTGGGAGCGGTGGCTCACGGGCTCCGCTCGAACTGACAACCCGCGGCATGCTCCTGCAACGGTGGGACCGCAATCGCGATGGGAAGATCGACATCGGCGAGGCGGAGATGGCCCGCACGCAGATGCGGCGAGAACGCGTCGAGCGGGCCGAGCGATCGCGGATCGATCCCATCACCGGTCGTCGCGGAGACGATCTCTTTTCCAGCGACGAGGATGACGGCGGCGACCTCTTCAGCAGTCGAAAGCCTGGTGCTCAGCGGCCGAATCCTCTCGCGCCTTCGCCGGGAGAGGGTGGTGCCGCCGCGGCAGCCGCCGCTTCGTCGGCTGCCGAAGCGGATCCGCTTCAGTCGCCTCCACCCACGATCACCCTGTTTGGGCCGCCTGCTGGCCTCCCGCCCTCAGGCGGCCGCGATGCCGCAAACGCTCCGCTCTCATCCGCAGCGAGGGTGCTGCCGCAGACATCGGGGCGATCGCTGACGGGCGGAGTTGATCCATCGGCACCGATCGGTGGATCACGGCCTTTTGAGCGGCCGACCGCGGCGATGGGGGGCGCGATCACCGGCGGCGTGCGGGCCGGAGCCCCCGCAGTGCGGCCAGGCTATGGCACCACCGGCACGTCAAATGATCTCAACGCCGGTCGCCTGCGGGCGGGGTCGCCAGCAGGCTTTCAAGGAATGACGCAGCCCGGCCTGTCGGGAGGCTCGACATTCCGCGGTTTTGTGCCGCGGGGATCCTCGAGCCTGAACGCTGGTCGTCCGGCGTCCACGCAGCGGCCACCGACCGTGCCACGGCCAGGCTCCACACCCGGGGATTTCTACGGCCCGTGAGCGACGTGTCCGACCGCGACGCTTCAGGCGGTAGCACGTCTGCCGACGGCCCCGCCGACTGGCTGGCCTCGGTCGTCGGCCAGGGAGGAGCCTCTCCGCTGCTGATCGTGGCCGACAACCGGTCGATTGCCGAGCAGGCCCTGGCGTGGGAACGGAGTCTCTCGGCGGCCGGATGGGCGTATCGGGTGAGGCTCGGCGAGGTGCCCGAGAAACGCTGCGGCGACGAGGCCGGCCTCGTGGCCCGTGAGGCGGCCGGCTTCGGAGCCCGCGCACTTCTGGCGGTGGGCAGCCCCCAGGTGGTCGCGGTGGCAACAGCCGCTGCCCGGATCGCGGGCCTGCCGTTCGTGCACGCTCCTCGCGGCTGAGCAGCGTGAGCCGGCGAGCGGCCAGTTTTGCTGCCGGCCCGTCTTTTTTTCAGGCTGGCGGTTCAGAACGGTCAGCCTGCGCGCCGATAGCACCGAAGGAAACGGTGCAGCCGGCATCATCGGCACTGCCGCACCTGAGGGGCGGCCGTGGCTTGAGGGCGGCGGCAGGGAGTGGATTGCGATTCCCCGCGGAAGGATTGTCAGAACATCATGTCGTACCGGTCGTACTCGTGCGTTCGCACCACGTTCATTGCCGCGGTGGTTGTCTGCCAGGCTCTCCTCGTGGCCCAGATGGCCGAGGCGATTGGCCCGTTTTTCCGCCGAAGCCCGCCGCCGAAGAGCCAGGTGGTGATGCGGCCCAACGCGCCTGCCCTGCCCAATCGGCCGCCACTCGTGCCGGGAACCGGTTCGCTGGCGAAGGGTGTGACCGACGACTTCGAGGATGAGAACTGGCAGTGGTTCTACAACCATCCCAAGAGTTCGGAGGAGCAGGATGAGCGGATGCGAAGCCCGCTCGGCCGCAGCGGCAATCGCGTCTGGTTTGAAGGTCCGAAGCGAGGCACTCCCGACACGGTGAAGCGGATCCCGCTGCCGGCCCCTGGCCTTGAGGGCAGCGAGCATGGCCTGTTGATCGCCACCCTCCACGCCGGTGTGCCCGGCTACGCCTCCGGGAAGATGATGCAAGACGACCTGATCTTCGACATGAAGCGGCTGCTGCGGGGAGGCATGAACGTTGCCGACAGCCCGTCGGTGGTCGTGCGGGTCTACATGCCACCGTTTGACCAGTGGGAGGATCGCAGCGGCCCCACGTTTGGCTTCCGCACCGGCTGCTACACGCACACGATCATCACAGGCGAGAATCATCCCAGCCGGGGTGAGTACGGTCTGGAGGAATACTGGCCGGGGATGTTTGTCTGCTTCGAGAACGGCAACGAGAAGCGGTATGCCGAGGATGGTGCCTACATCCGCATCCGCGGTGGCCGCAGTGGCGGCGAACTGATGGGGCCGCGGATCGAGCAGCTTGGCTGGTGGACGCTCGGCATCGCTTTCTCGCCCGACGGCGTCGTGCACTACTTTGCCAGCCCAGGCGTGGATGATCTCACCGAAGAAGACCACATCACCTCGCAGTATCCTTACGGCTACCGCACGGAGATCTTCAAGACGTTCTTCTTCAATGTCTGCAGCCAGGATGACGGCAAGACCTGGAGCACACCGTGGGTGATCGACGACCCCAAGGTCTACTTCGTGCCCAAGGCCAAGATGGCCCGGCAGCCGGATTCGAGTCGACGCTAAACGGAGGCAGCTCGGCTTATCGGGCGGTTCGCACCATGTCGCCCATCGGCGGGAGGAGCTCGGCGATTGTCGAGCCCTCCATGTCGACTCGCAGGTCGTCGGGGCCGAGGCTGGTGATCGTCATGCGGCCCGTCACGATCTCGCCCTCCGCGGTCGTGCCGTCGAGCATGACATCGAAGTGGTCGTCGTCGAGGGTCCATGAGCCCTCAGCGAAGCCGCCGTCGGATGCAAACGACCAGGAGCGGATTCCCTGTCGCACCGGATCCCAGCCGATGATTTCGGTGATCTCGCGGCTGCCGGTCTCTCCCTGCATCGTGTGGCTGCGGACGAGGAAGCCGCCGCCGGCGGTCCAGAAGGCGTGGGTGGAGACATCCCGCTCACCGGAGACCGATTCCCAGCGGCCGGCAAACTCGCCGACGCGACGGATCGCATAGCCGCGGGATGATTCAGGAAGCTCGGTCGCGGCTTCGCGGACGCTCTCGAGCATCCAGCGGCCATCCTTCTTCATGACGATTGCGGAGAATCGGCTCGCCGTGGCGTCGCCGGTGGAGAAGGAGAGCTGCGAGATGCCATCGACCACCGCCACATCACCGCCGAGGGGACGGATCTCCTGGATGTCGAGGTCGATCTCCGCCGACGCATCTTCTTCAAAGAGGGTCTGAAAGACCTGCTCCACCTGCTCGCGGCCCTGTGTCTGCTCACCGGAGTCGAGGCTGCGGTTGTCGGCCGACTCGCTCCAGCAGGCGGCGACCGCAGCGGCGTCGCGGCTGCGAAACGCGCGGAGATACTCCAGGAGCATCCCGCGGACCTCCGCGGCGACCAGGTCGTCTTCAAGATCGTCCGTCGACGCGGCCGCCAGTGACCCCGCGGCCTGTGCAGCCGCCGGTTGCGTTGGAGGCAGCAGCTCTGAAGTGTCGCCGTTCCAGCCGTCCTGGCTCGCTTGGGCAGCCGGCTGCCGCCGCTGAATCGGTGCGGCCGAAGGCACCGTCAGCCGCGAGGGCGGAGCCGCCGGAAACGCAATGGTCGGCAGGGGTGTGTCGTCACGGTCGCGGGGCGGCGCGGCGGCCGTTCGGGCAAGCAGCCGCTGCTGCGAGAACTCCCGCAGTGAAGGAACCACCACCGGAATGGGCCGTGAGATCGTGGGAGCTTCGCTGGTGTCGTCAGCGGGGGCTCGCTCCGCATGGCCGAACACCGCAACAAAACCGACGAGGAGGCCTGCGGCGATCCCTGACAGTCGAGAGCAGCCGCTGTCGTGCGGCTTCCATGTCCGTGTCACCATGTCCGATGCCATACCAGATTCCCTCCTTGAAAACCTCGATGCCAGCCCAGAGGCCAAGCGAAAAGGCTACCCCAATCACGGCCATTTCTACCAGAGCGTCCCGGCAGACCGTCCGGGGCCGCCGCAGCCCAGCAGGCTGCTGCGACCCCGGTTTGGTCTCGAGCGGGCATTCAGCGGTTGTTGACCGTGACCCCTGGGAAGTCGTCGGTGCGAAACGGTGTCAGCGGCAGGCCGGCGCCGTCAAACATGTTGCAGACAGGGTTGTCGGCCCAGGCATAGCGGACGGCGGCCGGGTCGGCGACGCCCTCGGCTGAGACCTCGATCTTCCCGTCCTCGCGGATGGTGGCCTTGGCGGGCACGAAGGCCTTGTCGGCTCCAGCGATGGTGAAGCCGACCGGCTCTGCCACGTCGAAGGGCCGCCAGCCGCCGTCGACATGCTCAAAGGAGAGCACGATCTTGGAGCCATCTTTCTCCATCGAGGCGAACCGCGGGCTGTGGAAGGGGATGCCCTGGATGCCATAGTCGTTGGCGAGGGCCCAGCGAGCCAGCCGCTTGGCGACATCCTGCTTGTTCTTGGGGTGGATATCCTTGCCCTCCCCGATGTCGATGATCACCGCCTCGCCAGTGGCCGGCAGGGCATCCATGGTCATCGTCTGAGCTTCCCGCAGCTCAGCCCAGTCGCTCTCAGCAGGCTCAGGCTTTTCCGCGCGGAAGTCGGCCAGCTGCACCCAGTAGAAGGGGAAGTCGCCCTGGCCCCATTCGTCTCGCCAGGTCTTGATCATGAAGGGAAACAGATCGCGATACTGATAGGCCCGGCTGGCGTTGCTCTCGCCCTGATACCAGATGGCTCCACGGATGCCGTAGCCGATGGATGGCTTGAGCACGCCGTTGTAGATGTTGGACGGCCGCTGGTTGCCCTTCATCAGACGGGCGTCGTCGGCCTTGTCTTTCTCCGTCTGCTCCCAGCGGGCGAGGAGCTTCTCGAAGCGGCCGTCCTCGGCAAGCTTGTCGCGGCTGATCCAGGCCTCGCAGGCGCTGCCACCCCAGGCGTTGTTGATCAGGCCCACGGGCACACCGAGCGTCTGGTGCAGCTGACGTCCGAAGAAATAGCCCACTGCTGAGAAGCCGCCCACCGTCTCGGGCGTGCAGGCTTTCCAGGAGCCGTTGAAGTTCCACTGGGGCTCCTGGGTGCCCACCTGCGGCACGGAGATCAGGCGGATCTGTGGGTAGTCAGCCGAGGCCCGTTCCAGATCGGCGTCGTTCGCGGCGTTCACGCTCCACTGCATGTTGGACTGGCCGGCACACACCCAGACCTCGCCAATCAACACGTCCTCAAAGACAACGGTGTTGGTGCCTTTGACGGTCAGGGTGTGCGGGCCGCCGTATTCCTGCACGGCATCGAGCATGACCTCCCACGACCCGTCATCGCCAGCCGTCGTGCTGTGGGTCTGATCAGCGAGCGTGACGCTCACCTTCTCGCCGGGCTCCGCTCGGCCCCACACGCGGTTGCGGATGCCCTGCTGGAGCACCATGTGATCGCCAAACATGTTGTTGAGCTGCACGTCTGCCAGAGAGGCAGGGGCGAGCATCAGGCCGGCCAGGAGGAGCAGGCCAAGGGCGATCGGTGGGGTGAGTCGGCGGTGCGACAGAAGGCAATCAGACGTCATGCGGGGCTCCTTGAAATGCAGCCAGAAGGACCAGGCACAAGGGGACCGCGAACGATCGCTCACCCCCCCGGCAGGCAGATGATAACGCCGGGGCGTCGTGCGGAAAATTGACCGCCGCGGTGCCCAGCGTAAGAAACCCCTTAAAATGTTGGGGACGTTGCTTGATTGCTGAAAAAGTCTACGTATCTTATCTAGTGTGAAGCGGTCGGCGTGTGGGCGGCTGTTGATCGTGGCTCCTCACGCCTCGGTCGGAGATCATCACGCTTCGCGTCATTCACCGAACTTTTTCTGCTCTGCTGGCTCGTCTCTCTTGGAGGTTTCTGTGATTCGAAAAATCTGTCTGGGCATGGTTCCCATGCTCGCCCTTGTGTTCTCGTGTACGACCGCCCAGGCCGATTGCGGCAGCTGTGGTGGTGCGGAGTGTGGTGGCTGCGAGTCAGCTTCAGCATGCGACGGTTGTGGTGAGTGTGGCTCGTGCGGCACCCGCACCGTCTACCAGCGGCAGTATGTGACCGAGATGCGGGAAGTGACCTGCACCGAGTACACGCAGGAGACTCGTGAGAAGACCTACACGGTCATGAAGCGGGTTCCGAAGACTGAAGAGAAGACCCGCACGGTCACCGTCTGCGTGCCCGAGACTCGCACCAAGACGGTCGAGTACAAGGTCATGAAGAACGTCGAGGAAACCAAGACCGCTGAGTACACGGTGATGGTTCCCTACACCGAAGAGGTCGAGCAGACCTACACGGTGTGCGTTCCGGTCAAGGAAGAGAAGACCTGCACCTACACCGTGATGGTGCCGGTTCAGGAAGAGAAGACCGTCGAGTACACGGTGATGGTTCCCTACACCGAAGAGGTTGAGCAGACCTACACGGTGTGCGTTCCCGTCAAGGAAGAGAAGACCTGCACCTACACGGTGATGGTTCCCTACACCGAAGAGGTCGAGATGACCCGCACGGTGACCAAGCGGGTGCCGGAGACCACCACCAAGACCGTGCAGGTTCGTGGCGGCCACTGGGAAACCCAGATGATGGAAGTTCCCTGCAACCCGTGTGGCAGCTGCGGTGGCTGTGGCGACTGCGGCGACTGCGGTGCAACCCGCACCGTCTGCAAGCGTGTCTGGGTTCCGACCTGTGAGACCAAGGAAGTGCCCTGCACGACCTACAAGTGTGTCACCGAAGAAGTTCCCTACACCTGCACGGTCACCAAGTGTCGCCCGGAAGAGCGGACCAAGACCTACCACGTGACGAAGATGGTCAACGAGACCAAGACTCGCACGGTGAAGGTGCAGAAGTGCAAGCCCGAAACCCGCACGAAGACCTGCATGGTCACCAAGTGCGTGCCGGAGGAGCGGACCAAGACCTACCACGTGACGAAGATGGTCAACGAGACCAAGACTCGCA
>CALCGM010000074.1 GCA_937900985.1 uncultured Planctomycetaceae bacterium
GCACTTCAAAACCAGCCACTCATCAGCACTTCAAAACCCGCCACCTTTTTGAGGGATGCGTGCCCCGAAGAGATGCTTGCGAATGTGCCGTTGACCGTCCTGTTCTTCAGACGTCGGCCGCACGGGCCGGTTTTTTTTGGCAGAAACTGCAGTGATTCCCGAGAAGATCAGCCGCCCTCATCAGCTTCTCTGATGAGGGGCTCAAGGCCCCGCAGCCGGTAACGACGGCAGAGGTCGCGAATGGCGTCTCGGTCGGCGGATGGGTTGCGACGGAGCAGTTCAACGATGTCGGCCTTGGATTTCATTCCCCCGGCGTAGAGTTTTAGCCCGACGAGGTGCGGTAACGGTGTGATTCGGAGCGGTCCATCCGGCCGGGTCCGTAGTGTCGCGGTAGCCAGACCACTATCGATGATCGCGGGAAAACGCTCACCGAAGTTGACGATTTGAACAAGCCCGAAGTCGCCAGTGATGTCGATCACCCCACCGAGCGGATCCTGCTCGTCTGGTTCGCGGAAAATGACCTCAAGCCCAGCTGCTCGCAGGCTGCCAGCCACCGTCGCAAGATCACGAACAGGAACATTCACCCCGAGGTCAATGTCTTCCGTGTGCCGCACGTATCGATGGGCAGCCATAGCCACGGCACCGATGACCATGGCTTGTATTCCCTGCTCTGCGAGCAGGGCGGCGATCCGCTCAGTCGTGTCAAGCAGATCGGCTGGCCGAGTCATTGTGATCGCTCGTGTCTGGGCAAGGCAGAAGATCTGCAATCTGCTGCTTCAGGCCGAGGGCCAAGCGGATGCGTTCCTCAACCGATAATTTCTCGATCCGTTGCCGTTCGAGCTCTTTCGAGCGATTGATGCATCTGCTCGGACGCGGATGATGGTTGACCGGGACTGGCGTTGCCATGCGATTACCAGCGGAGGGATGCCCGACTGTAGCACCTCTTGCTGTCGTGAGGAAATCAAGCCGCGCTGCGGCGTGAGACTTCCCGGAGAGATTGCCCGGCGAAGGGGAGCCCGGTCAATGGCACGTCCTCAACCATCACTGGGGCGCTGAGCGGCTTGTGAGTCGCGTGCTCTTGTCTCCCGGGAGCGCATCAGGCCTATCCTTGCCCGCCTGCCTTCCAACTCCGCCGTGGCGGTTGTCTGGCTTGTACGCAGAGCCTGCGGTAGGCGAAGCGTTGCACGACATGATGGACACGCTTGTGAAACGGCGATGAGCCGCTCGTGCGGGAAGCCTGGGATGGAATCAAAGAGGTCGAGGAAGCCGGCGTTTGTGCAGAGCATCATCAAACCACCGGCACGCACGAAGGACTCCGTCACTGGATAGATTTTTTCGATACCCGTCGCCGGATCGATCTCATTGCCGATGGAGTGGGCGTCGATTTCCACCAAGGCCCGCAGCAGGTTTCCTTCTGATTCCCGTGAGCGGAGCCAGACAACATCGGTGCCTTCTGTTGCTCGCAGCACGCCGTGCACGTTCACGGCATGTCCACCAATCACAACGAACGGCACACGGTGCTGGCTGAGAACCGTCAGAGCCCGCGGATCAGGCGCCATGCTCGGGGGGGCTCCTGCGCGGAGGGAACTCGCCTAGCTTTGAAGTTTCGCCCGAGGAAGTGGGCCTTGCCTGCGGGGTTTTGTTCGAGCATCGCCCACGCCTCGTCGATCAGTCGCTGCATTTCGGCCAGCCGTTCTCGTGGCGAAAGCGCCATGCCGCGAACCTTCTGGAGACGATCTCTCGGGCCAAGGTTCGGCTCGCCGAACGATTGAGTTGGTTTCGCGTCGGTGGACATGCCCGCATTATGATGAAGCCTCGCTGCTTCTGGAAATCCGTGGTTTCAAAGGCGGGGCTTCCGCGTTGACGGCGGGCATGAGCGAAGGTGCGCGGGGCGTTGCTCATCGCGGCGTAAGGCGGACCGGGGCCATCAACGGCCCGCAGCTGCTTTCGCGCGGGCGATGAGAAAGTCGACGAGCGGCTCGCAGTGGAAGAAGCCCTCCCAGAACGAGTGGCCTTGGCCCGGAGCGACGATCAGCGTCACGAGGTTGCCTCTGCCGGCCGCCTCATACCGCTTCTTGAGCTCGGCCGAGTTGGGCTCGAGCGGCACCACCGTGTCTTCATCGCCATGGATGATGCAGAAGGGCACACCAGCCCGCGCCGCCACGTCGATCCGCTCGATCGGGCAAAGTTCTGCCGCCTGAGGCTCAAGCTGCTCGGGTGAGAGCCCGTAAGCGACCGCTGTCTTGGCGACACCAGGATAGGTCCGCCAGTCATACACCGGGTAGATCCCACCGACGCCGGCAGTGAGTTCGGGATGGGCGATCGCCCAGGCGCTCGCCCACAGGCCGCCACGACTACGGCCGAGCAGTGCCGGCTTTGTCGAGTAGCCCCGCCGCACCATCTCCGCATGCAGCGCCTCGGCCAGCTTCACCGCTTCAGGGCTGCCATACGACTCGCCTGTATCGACTCCGGCCACGGTGACACCGGCGGCCACAAACTGCTCGTGCATCCACGTCTCAGCTTTGTCGGGATAGGCCGGTAGCGTGGGCGAATAGAGGATCCAGGGCTTGGGGCCGCGTGCGGACGAGGACTCGTCTGGCGTGAACAGAAACGCCGTGCGGCCGGCCACCTCAAACACTTCACCGGGAAGAA
>CALCGM010000075.1 GCA_937900985.1 uncultured Planctomycetaceae bacterium
CGGGACTTGATTCGGCCGGCACAAAGCAGAAGCCTTCCGGACCATAGTCGCCATCAGGATCGCCGAAGTCTTTCCCCTGCTTGGTGATGTCGCGGTTGTTGACATACTCCACAAACACCGGGCTGGCTGGAGACGATATGTCATAGACCATGATTCCGCCCATCCGCTCCAGGCCGACGAAGGCATAGGTGCTCTCGCCGACGCGGCCCACTGCAATCGCCTCGGGCTCGCAGCCTTTGGCGTCTGAGCGGCCATCTTTCTCGTCCTCGGTTTTCTTGTTGTCGTTGTTGAACTGCAGGCCGTAGCGATCCGCCGTAATCACGGCAAAGTCATGGCCACTGTCCCAGACCTGCTCTCCACTCACAGTCCAGATCGAGAAACTACGGCCACCAAAGCACCGCCTGCTCTCAAAGGTGCCGTCTCGATCTGCGTCATTGGTGATCGTGGTCACCAAGTCGCCGACGCCGTTCTTGTCGGAGAAATCAGCTCCGTCGATGATCGCGGCTCCATCAGCATCGCCCCAAACGACATCACGAAAAGCGGCCTCTTCGGTGAAGCCGTCGTAGGCCCGCGCGTCTCCCTCGTTCGCCGTCACGAGAAAGGTCTCGTCTCCCGTAGTAAACGTCACGATCGAGTCCGGCTGATACATGCCCTGCACCGGCCAACAACGTATGTTGACCGCTTCGTCACTATCCGACGCATCCAACTCGTTTCCCGGCAAGCTGTGGTCTTTTGTACCGAGCGGCCGGATGGCTGTGATCGTATCGCTCTTCAGGTCGATCACGGCAACGGCATTGTTTTCTTGCAGGGTGACAAACGCCATTGTGCTGTCGTCAGACACGGCGATGTACTCGGGCTCCAGATCCTGCGCCACGGAGCTTTGCCCATCGTGCAGAAAAACCTTGAGTGTGCTGGCATCGGCGGCATCGCCCGGCGTGTACGTTGCCTCATCGTCGAGAGGCCGCGTGAACGTGACAGCCGTGCCACTCACCGAAGCCATCGCCTGGGCACGGGAGCCTGTCACGGACCTGTCTCTTGGCGATGCCGTGGCAGAGGCTTCAGGTGAGTCTGCCGAACCGGAATCGGCTGCAGCCGCGGCTTCTGCAGGTTCTACCGCGGACTGGTGGCTCGAGGACCGCTGGATGACTGCGGAAGCGATCCGTGGTTCGGCCGTGCATCAGCGACCGAGGGTCTGGCAGCAGTACCAGCGGCTGCTCGTGCGTGCGGAATCGCTGCGGACGATGGGCGTGGCAGCGCAGCAAGAACTGGGAGAGGTTGAGGTCCTCACTGAGCGGCTTGAGCTTGAACTGATATCGCGGAACGTGGCCAACCCGCAGTATCTCGCCTCGCTTCGGCTTCAGCCTCAGGTCTCTGCTGACGATTTTTCCCGCGACCAGGGCGAGATTCCGAAGTGGGTTGAAGAACTCAAAGCAGCCGTCTTCAGAGCTGACGCCAAGCCCATTCCCGCGAAGAGCACAAGTTATGTGACTGTCGACCTGTGGAACCGTCGGGCTGACGCAGCTTGGCAGTGGCTGATGACGCGGGTTGAGGCAGGCGGTCGAGTGGATGCGAAGATGATGACTCGGTGGCTCGACAAACTGGGAACCACTGGCGGTGCGATTGAGGCCGAGCCAACACAGATCCATGCGGCGCGGATGCTGTTGCGAGAGCTTTCTCCATTGTGATCACGGCTCGGTTTGGGGAACGCGGGGAATCAACACGTGCGTATGGC
>CALCGM010000076.1 GCA_937900985.1 uncultured Planctomycetaceae bacterium
ACCCGCGGTTCAACCTGCTCATGGGTAGTTCGTGCAGTTTCGCGTCTACCACCAGTGACAAAATTCGCCCTATTCAGACTCGGTTTCCCTTCGGCTTCGGCCCTGAGAGCCTTAACCAAGCCACTGACGGTAACTCGCCGGATCATTATGCAAAAGGCACGCCGTCATGCATTGCCAAAAGGCCATAGCACTCCGACCGCTTGTAGGCACATGGTTTCAGGTTCACATTCCTCCCCTAGCAGGGGTTCTTCTCATCTTTCGCTCGCGCTACTTGTTCACTATCGGTCGTTAGGTAGTATTTAGCCTTACGGGATGGTCCCCGTCGATTCAGTCGAGGTTTCACGTGCCTCAACCTACTCAGGGTACCCGCCAGAGACAGTCGACTTTCGCGTACGGGCCTGTCACCCTCTGTGGACGACCTTTCCAGATCGTTCCGCTAGCCAACTGTTTGATAACTCCGGTGGCGGGCCCTACAACCCCGCGGTGGAAACCACCACGGTTTGGGCTATTTCCCGTTCGCTCGCCGCTACTGAGGAAATCGATTTTTCTTTCTTTTCCTGCGGTTACTAAGATGTTTCAGTTCGCCGCGTTCGCTGCACACACCTATGTATTCAGTGCATGCCAGTTCGGGAATCCCGGGATCATCGCTTGTTTGACAGCTACCCCAGGCTTATCGCAGCCTTCCGCGCCCTTCAAAGCCTCCTAACGCCAAGACATCCCCCATGTGCCCTTTGTAGCTTGACCACCCGAATCGAATGCTCGCGAGAAAACTCACGAGAGTCGAACGGGAGGCCGCCACCCCTCAGATCATCGCCCAGCCGAGAAAACAGCGCTGCAAAACCCTGCTTCCACGACAAAGACACCACCTGAGGTGTAACTTTTCTCGTTCTTGAGCCTTGGGAGAATGCCGCCGAGATCACCTCTCCACAAAGGGAAAGGCCTCCAACGGCATTCACTACAAGATGCCAGTTACCACAACCAAATTGTCAAAGAACAACACGAGCCGACACCCCAAGGGCCGCACCACCACCGGTGGAGCAGGTGACTGGCACCCACACCACCAAATGATGGCAACAGCGTTGCCCTCACGGAGCCGGCTCGCGACTTCTGTCATGGACAGAGGTTCAACTCGGCACACTGTCAGGAGACACGTCTCCCTCGAGCGACCGAACCGAGCCTCAACCCACGGCAGCAGCCACGAGCCATCGCAGCGGAACCGGCGACAGCAGTTGCGTCACCGGCGTTGCGATGCGTGAAAAGTAGCGAAGGCCTTGGGGCCCGTCAAGCGGCTCCTCTGCAAACCCTGAGAAAACATGGTTTCGGCCTGTTTTCACGCCGTTCTTGAGGGGATTTTCCTACTGGCCACTTTGCCGAACTGGAGCGATTGTGCGGCCCTCAGGAGCCGACAGAGGCCTCTCGCAGGAAGTATAAATGGAGGGTCGCGAAAACACCTACCGCGACTCTCATCACGACCGCGGAGTTTGGCCTGTGCATGCCCCCATCGCCCCCCACCA
The DNA here is from genome assembly GCA_937900985.1 of uncultured Planctomycetaceae bacterium. GTDB lineage: Bacteria > Planctomycetota > Planctomycetia > Pirellulales > UBA1268 > M30B53. Next base: position 1,515 of record CALCGM010000076.1, read on the forward strand.
CAAACAGCTCCGCGGCATCGGTGCCGCACTTCGCCGCCTGGCCGCATGCGTGGTGATGCTGCTCGCCCCCCCACTTCTTCAGCAGCCCTCGCAGGCGCAGACCGCCGCGGAGGCGGTCCCCGTTGTCGTGTCCTCCGTCACCCGCATGGAACTCGCTCGCGGGCAGTCGTTTGTCGGGACCGTCTACCCTTTTCGCGAAAGCGACGTTGGCAGCGCGGTCGACGGGCGGCTCGTCAGCCTGCCTATCGAGGACGGCCAGGCGGTTCGTAAGGGCGACACCCTCGCCGAGCTGCTGCGGGGTCTGCTTGAAATCGAGCGGTCGGGCGCGGTTGCATCGCTCGACCAGCGGCGGCAAGAGCTCGCAGAGCTGCAGGCGGGAAGCCGGCCCGAGGAAATCGAGCAAGCCAAAGCCGAGGAAGAAGGCCTTGAGGCCCGGCTGGCCTATGCGGAAAGCCGACTCACACGGCTGGAACGACTCGTTGGGCGTGGAACAGCCACCACCGACGAGCTTCAAGACGGACAAACCGAACTGCGACGCATCAAGGCCGAGCTACGGGCCAAGCAGGCTGCCCTGGCGATGGTGGAAGCCGGGCCTCGAAAAGAGGTGATCGCCCAGGCGGCTGCAGCGGTCGCGGTCCAGGAAGCGGTCGTGCAACGGATCGACGACCAGCTCGCCAAGCACACGATTCGAGCCCCATTCGACGGCTGGGTTGTCGAACGCTTCGCCGAGGAAGGTGAGTGGGTCCAGCGAAGTGGGCTGGTGGCCCGGATCGTCGAACTCGACCGCGTGGAAGTGGTGGTGCAGCTGCCAGAACTCTACGTCTCCTCACTGCAGCAGGGCACCGACGTCCGCCTGGAGTTTGACGCCGCGCCCCTGCAGACCTGGATCGGCAAGGTTGAGCGGATCATCCCGCAGGCAGACCTTCGCAGCCGTTCGTTTCCGGTGCAGGTGGTGCTGGAAAACCGGATCATGGATGGGCAGCCGGTGCTCCGCGGCGGCATGCTGGCGAGGGCCTGGCTCCCTGTCGGCGCCCGTGGCGAGGTGACCGTTGTCCCCAAAGATGCGCTCGTCTTGGGGACGGGAACGCCGCTGGTGTATGCCGTCGATGCCGACGACGACGCGGCTGGCACGGGCAGCGTGCGGCCGGTGCCAGTCACCCTCGGAGCGACCGTGGCCGGAAGCGTTGAGGTGACCGGCGGCGTTGAACCAGGGCAGCTGGTGGTCACCCGCGGCAACGAGCGGCTTCGGCCTGGTGCGGCGGTGAAGTTTCAGACGACGGAGACACCATGAATCTCATCCAGGCCTGCGTTTCCAACCCGGTGAAGGTGGCAGTCGGCGTGCTGCTCGTCGGCCTGTTCGGCATGCTTGCGCTGATCACCATGCCGATTCAGCTCACGCCTGAAGTCCAGATCCCCACGATCACCGTCGAAGCCCGCTGGCGAGGGGCCAGCCCCCAGGAGATCGAGCGAGAGATCGTGCAGCCGCTCGAGGAGCAGCTGCGGAGCGTGGAAGGACTCGCCAAGCTCTCCAGCACCTGCAGCGATTCCGTCGGGGAGGTCACCCTCGAGTTTGGCATCGGGGTCGACATGGACCAGGTGCTCGTGAAGACCAACACTCGCGTGCAGCAGGTTCGTGACTGGCCGATCGATGCCGACCGGCCTGTGATCAAAACCTCCAACTCGAACGACCGGCCAATCGCCTGGCTGATGCTGGGCCAGGCTCCTCCCGATCGCGAGGCCGTGGCCCAGGCTGCGAAAGACCACCCCGAGCTTGCTGAACAGCTTGAGCGGGTGCTGATCGGACGCACCGCCGACCTGCAGCTCTTCCGCCTCAACAGGCTCGTTGGGGAGCATCCCGAGCTCGCGCACCTGGTGCCCCCGCCGATCGACATCGAATCGATGCGGCGGATGGCGGAGGACGAGATCGAGAGCCGGCTGGAGCGGGTCGAGGGAGTTTCCAGCGCCGACCTGGTTGGCGGCCGAGACGACCAGCTGCAGGTGATCGTCGATCCACAGAAGCTCGCCGCCCGCCAGCTGACGATCGACGACCTTCGCTCAGCGCTCGCCGGCCAAAACCAAGACACCTCCGGCGGTGATTTCTGGGAGGGAAAGCGGCGGTACGTCGTGCGGACGCTCGGCCAGTTTCGCTCGCCCGAACAGGTCGAGGCTGTGATCATCGCCCGCCGTGAAGGCCGGCCGGTGTATGTCCGCGACGTGGCCCGCGCTCAGCTGGGAACCCGCAAGCCCGACGGCATCGTCCGCCGCTTCGGAGCCGGCAACATCGCCATCCGTGTGACCCGCGACCAAAACGCCAACGTCCTCGAGACGATGGCGGAGCTCCGTGAGGTCGCCCGCGACATCGACCTTGGTGTGCTCCGCAAGAAGGGGCTTTCCCTCACCCAGGTCTACGACGAAACCGACTACATCAACTCCGCCATCGGGCTGGTCCGCAGCAACATCGTGGTGGGCGGCCTGCTCACGATCGGTGTGCTGCTGCTGTTCCTCAGGAGCGTGCGATCGACCGTGGTCGCCGCCGTGGCGATCCCGATCAGCGTGGTGGGCACCTTCCTCGTGCTCTCCCTGTTTGGCCGCTCGCTCAACGTGATCAGCCTTGCGGGCATGGCCTTCGCCGTCGGCATGCTCGTCGACAATGCGGTCGTGGTGCTGGAAAACATCGTCACCAAATGGAGCAAAGGCCTCGACGCCCGCACGGCGGCGATTCGTGGTGCCAACGAGGTCTGGGGCGCGGTGCTGGCAAGCACGCTGACCACGGTGGCGGTGTTCCTGCCGGTGCTGTTTGTGAAGCAGGAGGCAGGCCAGCTCTTTGGCGACATCGCGCTGGCGATCAGCGCGGCGGTGAGCCTCTCGCTGATCGTGTCGGTGCTGGTGGTGCCCACCGCAACCGCCTGGCTGCTCTCCGGAAGAAATCCGAAGGCGGCGGGCCAGCGCGACGTGGCGAGTCGGCTGGGCGGCTTCTTCCTCAACCAGCTGATCGGCGGCCTCCACTTCCTCTTGGCAAGCCCCACACGACAGATCGCAGGAGCAGGAACAATCATCGCCCTGGCGGTGTGGGCAACCTTCGCTCTCCTGCCGAAGGTCGAATATCTCCCGGAAGGCAACCGCAACCTCGTGTTTGGCATCCTGCTGCCGCCCCCGGGCTACAACCTCGATGAGCTGCTGCGGATGGGCGACGTCGTGGAAGAGCGGCTGCTGCCCTACTGGGATGTGGAGCCGGGCACCCCGGAGGCCGCCTCCCTCGACTATCCGATCCTCGGCGACTTTTTCTTTGTGGCCCGGGGGAAGAGCGTGTTTCTGGGGCTGCGAGCCCTCGATCCGCTGGCCGCCTCCAAGCTGATCCCGCTGGTCCGATCGATCGCTGCCG
>CALCGM010000077.1 GCA_937900985.1 uncultured Planctomycetaceae bacterium
ACGGCCGCGGAAGAAGGCGTCGCCGACGGTTGAGCTTGGGGGGCCGGCCGCGGTAATCACCAGCATCGCATCGGCGGCAAGTTCGAGGGAAAACTCAAGGGTTTCCAAGTGTTTTCGACACTGGCCGGCTTCCAGCCGAAAGACACCCTCTTCGCCGATCCACTGGCGGCGACGGTCTCCGTGTTTGATCACCGGCACAAGGCCCACGCGGGTCTTGCCGTCGGCTGCGGCCTCGGCGGTCAGCTCAAGCACCGCTGTGGCATGCGCAAAGGTCGTGCCACACAGCCGGTCGCCGTCCCGCACCAGCACCACCATCTCCGAGCTGGCTGGTGTGGCGACCACTTCGCTGGGGCGGCTCGGCAGGAGCCGCAGCGTCTGTCGCGTCACGTCCGGCAGGAGCGGGTCATCCGCCGCTGGCTGATCGACAGCGGCGGCCGTCTCCTCCAGAAATGCAAAGCGTTCGGCCAAGGGGGCTGGCAGCGGCCAGGGAACGAGGCCGGCCCGCAGGCCGTTGGCGGCGAGCCGTTCGCGAACGTCGCGGGGGAGCGCCTGCTCATCGACCGAAGCCCACAGCTCCTCCACGACGAGCGGATCGTCGACCGGATGCCGCACCCACCGCGCTTCCACGGGGATCGTGCGGACGGCCGTGCGGGGTGAGGGATCCACCAGTTCTTCACCGCCGTCGGTCGCCCAGCCGCCGGTGAGCAGAGAAGCGCAGCCGCTGCATGCAGAGGCGAGCATCGCCACGAACAGCCAGGCCCACCGTCCGCCCTGCCTGTGGCATCGCGGAGGACGTCGGTGGAGCAGCAGAAACAGTCGAGAACGAGCCATGGCACCAGTGGCGAGACGGGCGGGTGGCGGAGCGTAGGGAGCCTCCGCTCTGCGGTCAACGCTGGCCCACGGGGGCCTCCGCCGTTTGCAGGCGGCGAAGAACGCTCCCGCCGCAGGATGCGGCGACTGGCGACCCCCAAAAACCTTGGCTTTTTGGGGCGTCGCTTGAGTGGAAAAAGGCCATGGATGGCTTTTTCCACGGACAGCTAGCTCACGGCCTTCACGGCATTGGTAAACAGGGCAAGGCCAACGCCGTTGCGGCCGCGGGCTTCGGCCGTTCCGGCGAGCGCGGGATGCTGAAGGGCGTCGAGAAAACGCTCAGGGTGGGGCATCAGCCCCAGCACACGCCCCGTTTCATCGCAGACGCCCGCCACATCTGCCTCCGACCCGTTCGGATTGCTCGACACGCCGGCAGCATTCGTTGCGTATCGCAACACCAGCTGCCCCGACGCCTCAAGGGCGGCGCGTGTTTCCGGCGAGCGGGTACGGAAGCGGCCTTCGGCATGGGCCACCGGCAGTTCGAGCCGGCTGAGTCCGTCGAGAAACACGCATCGCGACGGACGCACATCCAGCTGCACCCAGCGGTCGATGAAGCGTCCGGACCTGTTGGCGGCGAGGGTGGCCAGCGGGCCGGCCGTGGGCTCGTGCAGCAGCAGGGTGGTCTGCAAGAGCACCTGAAAGCCATTGCAGATGCCCAGGATCAGGCCGCCGCGGTCGCGAAACTGCTCCAGGGCCTCGGAGAGGAACGTGCGGAGCTGCAACGCGAGGATCCGGCCGCTGGCGATGTCGTCGCCATAAGAAAAACCGCCAGGGATGCAGAAGATCTGATACTCATCCAGCATCGCCGGCCTGGCAGCCAGCGCCGCCACATGCACCCGGCGGGCGATCGCTCCGGCCCGCTCGAACGCAAATGCCGTCTCGTGATCACAGTTGGTGCCTGGGGCCCTGAGGATCAGGGCTCGTGGGGAAAGCATGGCAACAGCCGCTGGTGCGGGTCCTCGAGACAGGTTCGTGAAGGGGGAGTGGTCAGTCGAAACAAGGGCGGGGAGCCGAGCCGCGGGCTAGCCGCATTCCAGGCTTCGCCAGGCCCGCGCGGCGGTCTTTAGGGGAACGACCGCCCGTCGCTGGCCATCGCAGCCAAAGATCGTGATCGTTTCCTGGCCGACTGTTGGGTCGATCCCGCAGGTCTCACCGCAGCAGG
>CALCGM010000078.1 GCA_937900985.1 uncultured Planctomycetaceae bacterium
AGCAGGCGATGAAGCCTGAGTGTCGGCCCATCAGCTTCACCAGCCCCACGCCATGGGGCGCCGCCTTCGCTTCCACGTGTGCCGAGGAGATCGCTTCGACCGCCTCGGAGAAAGCCGTCTGAAAGCCGAAACTCTGGTCGATGTAGGGAATGTCGTTGTCGATCGTCTTGGGAATCCCGACGACAGAAATCTTCTCGTTTCGCTCGCCGACGATCTCGGCAATCTTCATCGCTCCTCGCAGCGAGCCGTCTCCGCCGATCACAAACAGGATCGAGATGCCCATCCGCTCCAGGCAGTCGACGATCTGATCGGTTTCCTGTCGGCCACGCGACGTGCCGAGGATGGTGCCGCCAGCGTCGTGGATGTTGGAGACGACCTCCGGGGTGAGGTCGATCACACTGTGGCCGTGGTCAGGAATAAAGCCACGGAATCCCCCGGTGAAGCCGAAGATCTTCCGCACGCCGTAGTGAAACCAGAGCTCCATCACGAGCCCTCGGATCACATTGTTGAGCCCGGGGCACAGCCCGCCGCAGGTGACGATCCCGACCCGCGTTTTGGCCGGGTCAAAGTAGATCTTCTGGCGAGCGCCGGCGGGCTCGAAGCCGGGGAGGTCGGCCAGCTGCGTGCCTCGGGAGGTGACCATCGAGGCGGTGTCGTCAAAGAGCACGCGGTCGTGTTCGCCAACGTAGTGCTGGCTTGTGCGGCGGCCGTCGAGCAGCGCCTGCATCGGTGAGCGGATCTGACACGGGCCGAGCGAGGGGATCGAGAGATCGAGGGCGTCGCTATCTGCCATGGCAGGCCTCACGGTAAGGAAGGAGATGGCGGGGAGTGTTGGGGGCGTGTGGACACGGTTAGCCGGTGGTTCGCATGCCTGAGGCGATGCCCTGCACGGAGAGCCGCAGGATTTCCCGCAGGCTCCCGGCATCGTCGTCGCCCTGCTGCTCCCGCCGCTTGAGAAACTCAACCTGAATCAGGTTCAGGGGATCCACCAGCGGGTTGCGGGCCTCGATCGACCGCTTCAGCCAGGGGGTGGTGTCGAGCAGTTCGCGGCTGCCCACCACATCGAGCACGGCCTGCCGCGAGCGGTCGCACTCGGCGGCCAGCAGCGGCCAGAGCCTGCGGCGCACGTCCTCGTCGTCAACAAGTTCCGCATACCGCTGCCCGATGGCGGGATCTGCCTTGGCCAGCGCCACCGCCGCGTTGTCGATCGTGGCGGTGAAAAAAGGCCAGTCTCGATACATCTCCCGGAGCTGCTCCCAGGCCGAACGGTCGTCGTATTTCACCTCCAGGATCGCTGTGCCCAGCCCATACCAGGCAGGCAGCAGGCAGCGATTCTGCGTCCAGGCAAACACCCAGGGGATGGCCCGCAGATCCCCTAGCGATCGCTCGCCACGCCGCCGTGAGGGCCGCGAACCAATCGGCAGGTTCTCAATCTCATCGATCGGTGTGGCCTGCGAGAAGAACGTGATGAAGCCGGGCTGTTCGACGAGTTCGCGGTAGACGGCATACGAGCGGGCGGCCAGCCGGTCGGTCAGCTCAAGCCAGGCCTCAGCCGGCTCCGCAGGATGGATGGTCGAGCCGACGAGCGTGGCCCAGCTGACCTGCTCAAGATGGCGAAACGCGATCTGCACGTCGTCATACCGTTCGGCGAGCACCTCTCCCTGCTCAGTCAGGCGAAGGGTGCCGTCGAGCGCTTCGGGAGGGAGCGAGAGGATGCCACGGGCAGCCGGCCCCCCGCCCCGCCCCAGCGAACCCCCTCGTCCATGGAAAAACGTGACATGCACGTCATGGGCGGCCGCCGCCGCGGAGATCCGCCGCTGGGCGTCGTAGAGACCCCAGCAGGCCGAGAGGTAGCCGCCGTCCTTCGTGCTGTCGGAGTAGCCAACCATCACCATCTGACGGTTGTTTTGGGCGGCCAGGTGCTCCGCATACAGAGGCTCCGTCAGCATCGCCGACAGGGTCTCGTCAGACCGTCGCAGGTCGCCAATCTTTTCAAACAGCGGCACGATCCGCAGGGCGGCCTCCACCTCCGACGCCGCGCCGCGACAGGCATGCCGCCAGAGCCAGAGCACGGTGAGCACGTCGACCGACGACTGCGTCAGACTGATCACGCTGCCGCCGAGGCAGTCGGGGCCGAAGCGTTCCACCGCCCGCCGCAGCAGCTGGTAGAGCGCCAGCGTGTCGCGTGTGAGCGGCTGCAGCTGCTCGGCAGGCAGCTCGGGGAGCGTTCCCAGGGAGTTGAGCAGGAGCTGTCGGCGGTGCTCCTCGCTGCTGCCTGCGAAGTCGTCGCAGAGGCCAACTGCCCGCAGGAGGTCGGCGGTGATTTCTTCATACCGTCGCGACTCCTGCCGAATGTCGAGCCGCGTCACCCGCAGGCCGAAGGTGCGGACGAGATCGAGCCAGCGGCCGGCATCGCCGTCGAGAATGCTCGCGTCGTGGTCGTTCTCCAGGCAGCGACAGATCGCCAGCACGTCGTCCTCGAGGGCTTTGCCGCTCGCGTAGCAGCCCGCCGCACAGGTCGCGTCGATGGTGGCTGTTCGCGACTGCTCGAGCCGCCAGCGGATCATCCGCAGCCAGCGACGGTAGGCCTCGTGGGGAGGCACGTCATCGATCGCCTCGGCGAGCCCCGGCCAGGTTTTGCGGAGCGTCTCAAGGCGGCTGGCGAGGGCTTCGGCTCCCGGGGTGCAGGTCAGCGAGACCGTCAGGTAGTCGTAGAGCCGCCGGCACTCGTCGAGGTGGATGTCGATTGCGGCGTTTCTCAGGCGGCAGAGCGTGGCCTCTGTGACCTCTGCTGTCACAAACGGATTGCCATCCCGGTCGCCCCCCATCCAGGAGCCGAAGGAGAGAAACGTCGGGATCTGAAAGGAATGCTCGGGATAGTGCTCAGCCAACGCCTGCCGCATGGCCCGGCAGACCTGCGGCACGACCTCGCGGAGCCGAGGCAGGATCGAGAGCCCACGGTCAACCTCATCGCCCACAGAGGGCTTCTGCAGCTT
>CALCGM010000079.1 GCA_937900985.1 uncultured Planctomycetaceae bacterium
ATCAGGTCGACGTGAATGTGCATCCAGCCAAGAGCGAAGTGCGGTTTCGCGAGCCGTCGAGGCTCTACCGGCTGCTGCTCTCTGCGGCCCGCACGGCCCTGCTCGATTCCGATCTCTCGACCGCCCTCAAGCCGCCGTCGTTGCCGGGCGGCGGCTCGTCGGCTGGGCCGGCCTCGCTGCCCGCCTTCCGGCCTTTCGATGGCCCGGTGCGGTCTGCTGGCCTCGGGCCGGCCGTGTTTTCGCAGCGGGCGTTTGCGGCCCCCGAGGCATCGCCGCCCGTGCTGCCGGCGGCTCCAGCGAGCATTCCTCCGACATTGTCCACCGCCTCCGCGGCAGCCGCCTCGCCTGCCCCGCCGCCTCCGCGGGAGTTTGCGGTGCAGATGCACGATCGGTATCTCGTCGTGCAGACGGCCGACGGGATTGAGGTGATCGACCAGCACGCCCTGCATGAGCGTCTGCTTTTTGAAAAACTTCGCTCTCAGGTGGCCAGCAACGGCCTTGAAGTCCAGGGCCTGCTGGTGCCTGAGCCGGTCGAACTGTCGACGGCTGAGGCGGCCCTGCTGCTCGAACACGCGGAGGCCTTGGCGACGGCTGGCGTGACGGTTGAGTCGTTTTCTGGCAGCACGGTGCTCGTCTCCTCAAAGCCCGCGCTGGCGGCCGACACGCCGGCCCCCGTGATTGTGGAAGAGATTCTCGACCGGCTCGAGGCGGCGGCATCGCCGTCGACGGAGACCATCGTCGAAGAAGTGCTGCACTCGCTTGCCTGCCGTGCGGCGATCAAGGCCGGAAACAGGCTCTCGCAGGCCGAGGTTGATACGCTGGTTCGCGACCGTCATCTGGCAGCATCCTCACACTGTCCGCACGGCCGGCCGACCACCCTCACGCTCACCAGCCGAGAACTCGACCGCCAGTTTCGTCGGACCTGAGCCGACCATCCTTCGAGAGAAAACAAAGCCCATGATCTGCGTGAGTATCGGCCGTGGACGCCATCGACACATGATCGCCGAGCACCGCTTTCTGGCGGAAAACGGCGTCAAGCTGGTGGAGCTGCGGCTCGACTACATCCAGGGGGCTGTGCAGGTGAAGCGGCTGCTTCGCGAGCGGCCCTGCCCGGCGATTGTGACCTGTCGACGGCAAGCCGACGGCGGCCGCTGGCAGGGAACGGAGGAGGAGCGTCTGCTCGTGCTGCGGACGGCCATTGCCGAAGGGGCCGACTGGGTCGATCTCGAAGACGACATCGCTGAGGGCGTGCCACGGTTTGGCAAGACGCGTCGCATCGTCAGCCACCACGACTTCCAGCGAACGCCCGCGGATCTCGCCACGGTGCATGCCAGGCTCGCGGGCATGGATGCCGACGTCGTGAAGATCGCCACCATGGCTGACCATCCCGGCGACAACCTGCGAATGCTTGAGCTGGTGCGGTCGAGCCGGGTGCCGACGGTTGGGCTCTGCATGGGTGAGATGGGAGTGCCCAGCAGGGTGTTGGCCTGCCGCTACGGGGCTCCCTTCACGTTTGCCACCTTCCACCAGGATCGGGTGCTCGCGCCGGGGCAGATCGCCTGGAAGCCGATGCGCGACGTTTACCGCGTTAATGCGATCGGGGACAACACCGCCATCTACGGGGTGATTGCCGACCCTGTTGCCCACAGCCTCAGCCCGGCCGTGCACAACGCCGCCCTGGCGGATGCTGGCATCGATGCGGTGTATCTCCCCTTTCGTGTGCCGGCGGAAGACCTCGATGACTTCCTGGCGGAGGCCCATCGCTGGCCGCTGGCCGGGCTGAGTGTCACGATTCCGCACAAGCAGGCGGTGCTTGAGCGGGTCACGGCCAGCGACGATCTGGTGCAGGGCATCGGCGCCACCAACACACTGCGGTTTCTGCCCGATGGCGGCATCGAGGCCCGCAACACCGATGCCACCGCAGCGGTGGAGAGCCTGCAGGCGGCGATCGCCGCGCAGGCGAGCGATCTTGGCGGGCCTCGGGCCGGCACGAAGTCGGCGCTCGTCTTGGGGGCCGGCGGGGCGGCGAGGGCCGTTGCCTTTGGGCTCAAGCACGCCGCGATGGAAGTGACGGTGACGTCTCGCACAAGTGAGCGGGCGAAGGAGATTGCGGATGACGTTGGCTGCAGGGCAGTCGACTGGGATGGCCGCTACCGCAAGCCCTACGACTGCATCATCAATGCCACGCCTGTCGGCATGCATCCCAACGTCAATGAAACGCCGTTCGACAAGTCTGCCCTGCGGCCCTACATGATTGTCTTCGACACGGTTTACAATCCGGAAAACACGCTGCTGCTCAAAGAGGCCCGGTCGGTTGGCTGCCGCACGGTGACTGGCGTGGAGATGTTTGTGCGGCAGGCGATGCTGCAGTTTGAATACTGGCATGGGAAGCCTGCGTCTGCCGAGGTGATTCGCGATGCGATCAAGTCGGCCACGGCGTCGCACAAGCCGGTCGGCTGACGGATGCCGCCCTGCCAGGCCGCGGGGTGTGACCGCAAGAAGGTGTTGGAAACGGGGGCGGTCATGCCACAGGTGACGCTGATCGGCTATCGCGGCGTAGGAAAGACAAGCGTGGCGGAGCAGCTTGCAGCGACGCTCGGCTGCGGCTGGTGCGACTGCGATGTGGAGCTGGAGCGACGCTGCGGTCGCACGATTGCCGACATCATTACCCAGGATGGCGAGGCGGCCTTTCGCGATGCCGAGGAGCAGCTGCTCTCCGAGCTGCTGGCCGGGTTTGACGGCGTTGTGGCCACCGGCGGAGGCGTTGTCGTCCGCGACGCCAATCGCCAGCGGCTGGCAGCGGAGGGCCGGCCGGTGGTCTGGCTTCAGGCCGATGCCGCCACGATTCGTCGCCGGCTCGCCGCCGATCCCTCCACCGTCTCACGACGCCCTGGCCTGACCACCGCCAATCCGCTCGACGAGGTGGCCGCCGTGCTCGCCGCCCGTGACCCGCTCTACACCAGCGTGGCCGACCTGACGGTCGACACCGCAGCCGAACCGGTGGCTGCGGTGGTCGAGCGGATCGCTGCCTGGCTCACGGCACGGGAGGCCGCATGAACGGTTCGCTCGACGCAGCCGGTGCGCTTGCCGCGAGCGTGGCGTGTGCGGCGATCGTTGGCCGGCTGCTCACCGCAGCGGTGATGCCGATGCTGCGGCAGCTCGAAGCCTGCTTTGCCGCCGATGGCGAGGAGCACGACCACGCTGTCGACCAGCGGGAGATGCCCGCCTGCCCTCCCGAGAGCAGCGGTGTCGTCGCCGACGAACCTCCCCTGCCCCGTCGGGGCCCAGTTGCGATAATCCCGGTCGTTGGCTGGTGGCTCGCCTCCCAGCATCGTCCTGCCGGCTGGCGTCTGGCGGCTGGCCTCGAGCTCGCCGCGGTTGCCGTCGGCGGCCTCGGCTGGCTCTGGGAAGTCGCCTGGGGGATGCAGCTGCCGCCCGCCTTTGTCGGCCTGCCCGCCGCTGGAGAGCTCCTGCCCGCCCGGCTGCTGGCCCACCTCGTGCTGGCCGGGTTTCTGGCGGCAGCAACCTGGTGCGACCTCCGCTATCGGGTGATCCCCGATGCCATCACGGTTCCCGGCCTTCTGCTCGGCATGCTGGCGGTCACCTGCTTCCCGGGGCTCCTGCTGCCGATCAGCTGCGTGTTGCCTGCTGAGCCCGCCACGGCGCTTGCTGTGCCCGACCTTCTCGGGCCTGCAGGGCCGCTGCTGTGCCAGGGCCAGGCGGGCTGGCTGATCGATCTGCGGTCGTGGACCGGGCTGCTGCTGCTGTCGGCGGGGTTCGGCCTCTGGTGGAGTGTGGGAACAGCGGCCGACCCACACCGTCGCTGGTTTGCCGACCCACGATTCCTCGTGCTCGGCGGAGGCCTGATCGTCATTCTCGCCACCTGGCTGCTCGCTCCCGCCGACACCGTGCCCCGGCATCTCCTCGCCCTGGCAGCCTCACTCACGGGGGCCGTTGGTGCCGGGGGCCTGATCGTGTTCACCCGCGAAGCGGCCTCTCGCGCACTCGGTAAAGAGGCGATGGGCCTGGGCGACGCCACGCTGATGGCGATGACCGGCAGCTGGCTCGGCTGGCAGATCGGCGTGATCGCGTTTTTCATCGCCGCCTTCCTGGGGCTTGCCCACGGCCTGCTCGGCTGGTTTTGGCGGCGGGAGACTGAGCTCGCCTTCGGGCCGAGCCTCTGCCTGGCGACGGTGATCGTGCTGGTTGCCTGGCGGTGGGTGTGGGGCTGGCTTGAGCCGATCTTCCTCTATCCGCTCGACCTGCTCATCGTGCTCGGCGCCGTGGTGGGGCTGACGGGGCTCACGCTGGCCGTCTGGAGCCGGCTTCGCTC
>CALCGM010000080.1 GCA_937900985.1 uncultured Planctomycetaceae bacterium
TGCCGCCAGTAGAGCGTGAGATGCGAAGGATGCGTGTCGGGCGGCTGAAAATAGGGATCCCACAGCTCCACGGATGTATTGATGTACATCACGCCGTGGTCGTGGCACCAGCTGATGATCTCGCAGCTGTCGATGTTCCAGGCGAGATCGATCACGAGATCGCCTTCCGATACCCGCTTGCCAAGGATCCGAGCCAGGCTTCCATGCGTGATGCGATCCTTCACAAACGTGATGCCCTGGGCGATCCACGGAGCAAGCGCCTCGTCATCGGGATTGAAGTCGATGATCGTGATCGACTCGGGCTTGATGCCCACATGCTTCAGGAGAATGGGAAGCGTGCAACGGGCGACCGAACCAAAACCGATGAAGAGAATCCGCTTGTCGTATGTGAGCATCAGGGCCTGCTTGCCGTTTGAGGAACGCGGACCGCCGCGCGGAAGCAGACCGCTGCGACACAGAAGAGAAGCCTCAGTATATCGACTTGTGGCTTGGCGGTCATGCCCTGGTGCGATCGGGTGGTCTGCATGGCATGATGCTGTCGTCGTGCGATCGCTGGTCGCATCCACAACCACGGTTTCGAAACGCCACGGAACTCACCATGACCTCGTCTGCTCACGTGCTCTGGCTGGTGGTTGCCGGCGCTGCTGGCGTGCTCTGCCGCGCTGGTGTTTCGACACTCGTTGGCCGCCTGGGCGGTGATGGCTTTCCGTGGGCCGTGACGATCGTCAACGTGACCGGCTCCTTCGCCTTCGCAGCGATCGCAGCAGCCACGCCGATACGGTTTCTGCCGACGGGCTTCGAGAAGATTCTGCTGGTGGGCCTGCTCGGAGGCTTCACCACCTTTTCAAGCTTCTCCTACGAAACCGTCCGGCTCCTGCAGGCAGGCCACACCTCCACTGCTGTGGGCTTCATCGCGGCCAACAACCTTGGAGGGCTGCTCGCGGTGTGGCTGGGCCTCACGGTCTTTGCGAGCCGAGCCGCATGACGCCCATCCGGGGCTACAGGCCCATCCGCACACCGCGGCCGGCCAGCTGCTCGACAAGCTGTCGGGCGCCGGTGAACACTTCGGCGTCCCAGCCGGCTGCCCGGGCTGCCTCGACATGCGCGGGAATGTCGTCGCAGAAGAAGATGCGGTCTGCCGGCACCCCGGCCTTGGCGGCCGCTGCCTCGTAGATGGTCGGATGCGGCTTCATCGCCCCCACTTCATAGCTGAGCACCAGCGGGCCGATGCCCCCCGGCAGGATGCCATACCGACAGCGAAGCAGGTGCTGCCAGTGGATGTCGCAGGTGTTGGAGAGAATGCCCAGCGGCACGCCAGCCCGCTCGATCGCCGCGATCACCGGCAGCATCTCCGCGCGGAGCGTGAAGATGTCGCCTGCCGCCTGGGCCAGCGCATCGACATCGACATCGACCGCCGTCTCACGGACAAACTCCGCATGCAGCGTGTCCCAGGCGAGCAGGCCCGTCTCAATCCTTCGCGGCCGGTCGTCGGCTGTGAAAAACTGCTCGACGTCTCCCTCTGCCAGGCCCGTGATCGCGGCGACCTTCTGCCAGGCGAGAGCATGGTCGAAGTCGACGACCACACGACCAAGATCGAGATAGATGAAGGCAGGACAGCGCACCATTGCTCCTCACAGCCAAGTAGAAAGGCGAACACAGCCAACCGCTGCGGCGAGAATGCTCACGCCTGGCGGTGGATGCAGATCAGGCACATGTCGTCAGTCTGCACCTGGCCAGCAGTGTATCTCTCGACATCGGCGATGATTCTGCGACCGGTCTCTTCGGCTGATCCATCGGCCCCAGCAAGCACCGCGGTCAGTCGATGAAAGTCGTAGATCTCGCTCTCCACGTCCATCGCTTCGCTGATTCCATCGGTGTAGAGCACGAGCGTCGCCCCGGGCTGAATCTCAAACTGCAGGCTGCGGTAGCTGGCGTCGGGCTCCCAGCCAAGGGGAAGGCAGCCGAGGTCGCCCCCCACCAGCTCCACCCGGCCGTCAGGATGACGAAGCGCCAAGGGCAGGTGGCCGGCATTCACGAGCGTGGCCTGCTGGGTGGACGGATCGATCACGCACACCATCACCGTGGCAAACCGTTCCTCCCACTCGTTGCTGCAGAAGCTCGCGTTGATTCGGGCCACGGCCTCGGCCACGTCGCTTTCGGTGGCCACGGCCAAGGCGACCTTGCTCGACAGCGTGGCCATCACCAGCGCTGCCGACACCCCCTTCCCCGAGACATCGGCCATGACCGCCACGACGCGACCATCGGGCAGCGGCACGTAGTCGTAGTAGTCGCCCCCCACCTGCCGAGCCGGAGAGTAGAAGTCAAAAATGTCGTAGCCGGGAATCACTGGCGGCTGCTTGGGCAGCATCCCCTGCTGAACCTGACGGGCCACGTCGAGATCGCGGCGGAGTTTCTCGCGGCGAACGCGGTCTTCATGAGCCAGCGCCTGCTCGATGGCTCGGGCAGCCTGCTCAGCCAGGGAGGCCAGCACGTCGAGATCGTCGGGGCGAAAGCCATCGCTCAACTCACGAGAGTCGACCTGCAAGACCCCCAGGACATCGCCGCCGGCCCGGCCGATCGGGGCACACATCACAGAGCGAATGTGGCAGGCGAGGATGCTCTCGTTCATGTTCAGCCGGGAATCACCCGTGGCGTCCGCCGAGAGAATCGCCTTGCGGCCGCGGACCACCTTTTCGATCAGGGAGCGGCTGAGCATCAGCGGGCCCGACTGCTCCGCTCGCATCTTGCGGGCCCGCAACACGGGCTTTCCCGACTCGCGATCGATCAGCAAGACAAACGCCCGCTCGGCTTTCGGAAAGATCGTAAAGAGTCCCTCCACCAGCCGCCCCGGCACGAGCTCCGGGTCGAGGGAAGCCCCGATCGCCACGCCAAGCTCGTTGGCCGCATGCAGCTTCGCCGCCGCGTTGCGATCGGCTTCGGCCGTGGAGTGAGGCCCTCGAAGGTCGACCTGCGAGACGACGACCGACTCATCGCCGGTGTCGAAAAACATCGTCGCCTCGGCCGGATGATGGGCTTCATCCGCCGCGCCGACAGCCCGGAGCGTGAGCTGCTGCCCACCGACACAGAGCTCGTCTCCGGCGTTCAGCAGTGTGGGCACGACCACCTGCTCCCCGTTGACGAACGTTCCGTTGCGTGAGCCGAGATCTTCCAGCGTGACGCTCGCCGCTCCACCGCGGGCCAGCGTGATCACCGCATGCTGTCGACTGACCGCCGACTCAGGGATCATCACATCGCACGAGGGATGTCGACCAAGAACAGTCCGCTCCTTTGTGAGCGGATACTGCTCTCCCGTGCCAGGACCGCCTTCAAGTTGCAGGTAGTATGCGTACACAGGGGGCTCTCAGTCCGCGACGACGGCTCAGACGCTGTTTGGGAAGCTGCTCCTAAGATACCGGGGCAGTCCCTCTGCACACCAGCAGCCCCACGAAGCCGGGAGCGTGAGCCCTTCCCGGTCCCCAATCCGCCAACGCCACTGACGAGACGCATTCATGCCCGCCAGCCCACCCGTGCTCGTCGTGGTTGATCCGCAGCGAGACTTTTTTCCCGGTGGCAAACTCGCCGTGCCGGGCGGCGACCGCATCATCGAGCCCGTCAACGAGCTCGTGGGGATGTTTGCGTCGGTGGTCATCACCCAAGACTGGCATCCGTCAGGCCATGTCTCCTTCGCGGCCAGCCACCCTGGCTGCCAGGTCGGAGACCGTCTCTCGCTCCCTTATGGCGAGCAGCAGCTCTGGCCGGTGCACTGCGTGGCCGACACACCCGGAGCTGAGATTGATCCTCGGATTGCGGTGCCGCCCCATGCCAGGATCATCCGCAAGGGCACTCGGCCCTTGATCGACAGCTACTCCGGTTTTTTTGAGAACGATGGCGTCACGCCCGTCGGGCTCCACGACCTGCTCGTCGATCTCTCCGCAACGGCGATTGTCGTGGCGGGCCTGGCCACCGACGTGTGTGTGCTCGCCACCGTGCTCGACGCCTGCCGTCTCGGTTACGACGTGACCGTCGTGGACGAAGCCTCCGCGGGCATCGACGTCAACGGCTCGCTGAGCCGGGCCTGGACCCAGATGACCGCCGCAGCCGCACGCCGAGCCGCCACCGTCGCCGAGGCTGCGTTGTCAATGCGTCGCGGATAGGGCAACAGCATGCCGGGCTCTTTCCGAAGCGGTGCTCACGCAACGGCGCTTCAGCACGCGATGGCCACGGCCAACGGCCGAGCTGCCCCCGGCGTCACCGACGGCTGATCCCCGATCAGTCCCAAAGAAAAAATCCCCTCGTTTCCAAGGGGATTTCTGAAATCGGGGCGACATGATTCGAACATGCGACCTCCTGGTCCCAAACCAGGCGCTCTAGCCAGGCTGAGCTACGCCCCGTCGGCCCCCGCGACAGCCACAGGAGCGGCCGGCACGACGACGAATGCAGTCTAACCTGCGAGACCCGGGAACCGAAGGTGGGCCCGTTTTCTGCCCGCGGAATCGACACCAGCGGCGGCAGGCGACTGCCACCCTCGCCTGAAAAGCAGCCGCTGCCGCCGCTGGTTGAACACGTCGTGCAGCCGCCGTCAGACGACTTCAGCGGTGAGAAACTCCAGCAGCCGCTGAAACTCCTCGGCATCGGCGAACGGAATCACGATCTTCCCGGAGCCCTTGCTCGTGGCTTGGACCACGACCTTCGTGCCGAGGGCCCTGCGAAGGTCGTTTTCCATGGCGGTGATCTGGGCGGGCCGCTTTGAGGCAGGCCGGCCCCCACGGCGGGCCCCCGCCGCTCCCTCGCCAAAGCCATCGTCGTCTTCGTCGTTTCGCAGGATCTCCTTCACTTCCGCTTCCACGGCCCGCACGCTCAGCCCCTCATCGACGACACGGCGAGCCAGCCGCACCTGCTCAGGCTCGTCGCCGATCGGCAGCAGGGCCCGGGCGTGCCCCATCGAGATCGAGCCTGCCCGCAGCAGCTGCTGCACGTCGCCTGGCAGGTCGAGCAGCCGAATCAGGTTGGCCACGGTGGAGCGATCCACCGAGAGCCGCTTGGCCAGCTCTTCTTGGGTGCACTGCCAGTTGGCGAGGTACTGCTTGAAGCTGGCAGCTTTCTCGAGGGCGTCGAGATCACGTCGCTGCAGGTTTTCCACGATCGCGATCTCGGCCATCTGCCGGTCGTCGACTTCGAGCACGCGAGCGAGGATGCTTGTCCAACCGTTCCGCCGGGCCGCCGCCAGCCGGCGCTGGCCGGCGATCAGCTGATAGCGATCGCCCTGCTGCCGGACGACGATCGGCTGCACGAGCCCGTGCTCGCGGATGCTTTCGGCCAGCTCCGCCAAGCCACCGTCGTCGAGCACACTCCGCGGCTGCCATGGGTTGGCATCGATCGAGGCGGCGGGGATCGTGTCGGCCGGCAGGCTGGCAACCGCCTGCTCAGCTGCTTCAGGCGAATGCAGAAAAAGTCGGGCGGCCGCCGCAGGGCTCGAACCACTCGCCGGGGGGGATGCGACCGCCGCCGTGCCGTCGGTCTCGCCGCCGGGGCCGGTCCGGCCGAGCAGGGCTTCGAGTCCTCGTCCCAGGCGTCGTTGATTACTCACAGTCGCGTACCTCCATGCACAGTTCCGTGTAGGCGCGGGCTCCGGCCGACCGCGGGGCGTAGTCGAGCACGCTCATGGCGTGGCTGGGAGCTTCCGAGACCGACACGTCTCGCGGGATCACGGTGTCAAAAACGATCTCTCCAAAGAAGTCCCGCACCTCCGCTTCGACCTCGTGGGTGAGTTCGAGCGAGGCTTCATGCATCGTCAGAACGATGCCTCCAAACTGAAGTCTTCCCGGACGGGCCTGCATCACGTCGCGGATCACCTCGATCATCTGCGTGAGCCCCTCGAGGGCAAAATACTCGCACTGAATCGGCATCAAAACTTCCGTGCTGCCGGCGAGGGCTGTCCGCGTGAGGTCGCCAAGCGACGGCGGGCAGTCGATCAGGCAGTAGTCCCAGGCCCCAAGGCCGTGGGCCATGTGATGTTCGAGGACCGCCGATCCGCCGCGGGCGAGCTCGGCGATCCGTTCGACGTCGCGGACGCTGCGGCTGCCTGGTAATAAGGAGAGGTTTTCAATGCTCGTGGCGGTCACCGACTCAGCCAGAGCCCGCTCGCTCACCAGGGGATGCTCGGCGGCGGGCGTGCCTCCGCAGCCGGTGGTGGCATTGCACTGCGGATCGAGATCGACCAGCAGCGTCCGCAGGCCGCCCTTGGCAAGGCCGGCAGCGAGGTTCGATGCGGTGGTGGTCTTGCCGACCCCCCCCTTCTGATTCGCAACACACACGATCCGGCCCACGCTCGAATGCTTTCTTGACGACAGCCCCGCTTCCCCCTTCGCGAACCCGGCGAGCCCATCGCCAGATCCGGGCCCGCTCGGCACGACTGTTTCGCCGTGCACAAGCGGTGCACTCGGAATATCGGCCATTCACGGAACGTTCGTCACGACGCGGTTGCTGAGGCGACAGAACCGGACTTCTGCGCAGAGTTGCCCAAACAGCCTGGCAAGATGTGCCGGCTGGCACGAGACGTCCGGTCACGAAGACACGACAACGACCGCCCCCAGCGGCGACTGACCCTACAGCCGAACCCACTCGGCAAGCTGGGGGTGCTCAAAGATCATCTGCTGCTGCAGCGTCAGCTCACTGCCTGCCCCGGCAGCCCTCGCCCGCTCCTCCATGGCCCGGGCGATCCCGATGTCGACATAGGCGAGGCCGACAGCGTTGAAGTAGGTCCGCTCCTCGGGAGTCTCACGGCCCGGCTTCGTGCCGGCGATCAGTTCACCGATGTTGGCGTGGATGTCGGCATCGGTCAGTTCGCCATCCTTATACATGCGGCTGAGCGTCTGGGTGCGGTGCTTCACCGTCTCCCAGTCGTCGCAGACAATCTTCTGACAGGCCTTGGCGACCGCGTACTCGTCTTCCCAGCCCCCAACGTGGCTATAGAAACTGCCCGGCTTCATCCAGGCTGCCTTCAGAAGCGGCGCCTGCGCGCTGGTGGCTGTCACGATGATGTCGGCGTCGGCAACGGCCGCCTGCAGATCGCTGCCGGTTCCAGAGATCTCCATCCCGCTGAGGATCGGCGACATCTCACGGACAAACTGCTCTTCTTCATGCGTCTCCTTGGCAGCCACCAGACACCGCTCGAGCGAGGGCACTGCCGTCTTCATGGCGATCAGGTGCATCTTCGCCTGCTCGCCCGCCCCAATGAAGCCAATCGTGCGGGAGTCGGGCCGAGCAAGGGAGCGTGCGGCCAGGCCTCCCATCGCGCCGACTCGAATGTTGGAGCAGAGCGTTCCCTCCATGAAGGCAATCGGGAAGCCGTGCTCGATCTCCGAGAGGATGATCACGGCGGAGAGATTCTGCAGGCCGTGCTTGACGGGGTTTGGCGGAAACACGCTGACCCACTTCACGCCGCAGAGCTTTCGGCTCGTAAAGGTTGCCGGCAGACAGTTGATGCGTTCCTGGGTGTCTTGATTGAAGATCTGCACGATCTTCTCAGGAAACAGCACCTCGCCCTTGTCGAACGCTGCGATCGCGTCACGGGCCGCCTCCATCGCCATCTTCATATCGAGGCAGCCAGCGGCGAGCAGGTCTTCCTGGGAGTAGTAGCGGCAGCGGATTGCGTGGTCAGCCATCAGGTCGGTCTCATCGGAGGGGAAACAGCAGCCGTTCGCCGAAGAAGCGTTTCACGTGAAACTTGGCGGGTCAGCCAAAGAATACCGCGTGGAGCAGAACGGTCGCCTCTTCGATCCGCTGGCAACAGAGTGGAAGACCGCCTGCGGGCAGTCCGGGTCGGCAGGCGGCAAAAGTCTCGTCGCAGGACCAGGAGAGGCCCAAACGCTCCTCGAGCGTTCGCCGACCCGCCGAGCCTCCACTTCTTTGTCAGGGAAGGAA
>CALCGM010000081.1 GCA_937900985.1 uncultured Planctomycetaceae bacterium
CGTTACCTGCAACCGCCGCAGGCTCCCGCTCACCCCCACGGGAACGACTGGCCAGAGCGTGGCCGGTGTCCGCTACCGGGCCTGGCAGCCTCCCCACTGCTTGCATCCCACGATCGGGGTGCACACACCGCTGGTCTTCGATCTGGTCGACCTCTGGAACCGCCGCAGCATCGGGGGCTGCACCTGGCATGTGGCCCATCCCGGTGGCCGTGCCTATGAAACCCGCCCGGTCAATGCGCTGGAGTCGGAAAGCCGGCGAGCTAGCCGCTTCTTTGCTTCAGGCCACACCCCCGGGAGCCTTGAGCCCCCGTCGGAAGAGCCCAACCCGCAGTTTCCCCTGACCCTCGACCTGCGACGAACGGTCTAAGACACCGCTGCCGAGCCGACGAGAGGCGGTGCTCATTTCGGCTGCGAGCATGCGAGGTAGGATAGAGGAAATCCGCCGTGGGCCGTTCGCCCGCCCTCCTGCGACCGTCAGCTCATGTCGTTCTCAACGCTCTCCGGCACCTCGGCGGCCTTTGATCAGTATCTTCCCGCAGGCGATGCCTACGACGAACTGCTCGGGGCGGATGGCGCGCCGCGGCCACACTGGCGGCGGCTGGTCGATCTCCTCGGCAGCTGGGAGCCTGCGGAACTTGCCCGGCGATGGGACCAGGCCCGCCGGCTGATTCACGACAACGGTGTCACTTACAACATCCACGACGAGACCGGCGGCACGCAGCGGCCCTGGGTGCTCGACCCGATTCCGTTGGTGATTGCCGCAGCAGACTGGGCCCAGCTCGAAGTGGGCATCAACCAGCGTGCCCGCATGCTCGATGCGTTGCTGGCCGACCTGTATGGCCCCCAGCATGTGCTTCGTGAAGGCCTGGTGCCGCCGGAGCTGGTGTTTGCCAATCCAGGGTTCCTGCGATGCTGCCAAGGCCTCTCCATGCCGAATGGACGCTGGCTGCACCTCTCGGCGACGGTCGTCTGCCGCAATGGCGATGGCCAATGGACCGTGCTCGGCGACCGCACCGCCGTGCCGCTCGGGCTGGGCTATGCCCTCGAAAATCGGCTGGTGGTTTCGCGGCTGCTGCCTGGCGTGTTTCAGGAATGTCATGTCGAGCGGCTGGCGCCGTTCTTCCTGTCGATGCGGGCGATGCTCAAAGCGCTTGCCGGCGGACGCGAGCAGCCGCGGATCGCCCTGCAGAGCGCCGGCGCCACGAGCGAAAACTATTTTCTCGATGCCTATCTCTCCCGCTACCTCGGGCTCCCCATGGTGGAGGGCGGCGACCTGGCGGTCCGTGACGATCGCGTGTTTCTCAAGACTCTCGGCGGTCTGCTTCCTGTGGACGTGCTCCTGAGGCGAGTTCCCGACCGGGAATGCGATCCCCTTGAGCTCGATTCGACAGCCCTGGCCGGCACACCGGGGCTTGTGCATGCCGTGCGGCAGGGCCGCGTCTCGATGGCCAACGCACTCGGCGTTGGCTTCATCGAATCGCCAGCGTTCAGTGAGTTTCTTCCGGCCGTGAGCAGGCGGCTGCTGGGAGAAGACCTGATCCTGCCGATGCCGCGGTCGTGGTGGTGCGGTCGGCCAGAGAATCTTGCACGGGTCCTGGCGATGCTCGACGACCTCGTGATCGAGCCGGTCTGGCCCCACGGGGTGGCCATTCCTGGGGGCACCGCCATCAAGAGGATCGTGCCGGCAACGCTGACCACCGAGCAGAAACGCGAGCTCGCCACCCGCATCCAAGCCCGGCCGGCCGACTGGGTGGGTCGGGCGATGGTCGCCCGCTCGGTTGCCCCGAGCTGGAACGGCTCAACCATGGAGCCAGCCCAGGTGACGATCCGCTGCTTCTCTGTGGCCACGCCTGAAGGCTATGGCACGCTCCGCGGTGGCCTCGCGCGATGCTCCACGGCCGATACGGCAGGCGAGTCGATGGCCAGCGGCCAGGGATCGAAAGATGTCTGGGTGCTTTCCCGCGGCCCAGTGGCCCCGGTCACCCTGCTGCCCTCGCCAGGCCAGCAGCTGACGCTCCGCCGAGGCGGCCACGAGCTGCCCAGCCGCGTCGCCGACCATCTCTTTTGGCTTGGACGCAACGTGGAGCGGGCCGAGAGTGCCGCCCGGCTGTTGCGAGCCGTGGCGATTCGTTTGGCCAGCGAGAGCACGCTGGAAACGGCCACCGAGGTGGCGATGCTGCTGGCGTCGATGACCGATCCGCCAGTGCCCCGTCCGGAATGGATGATCACCGGCCGGATCGAGACCCACTGGGAAATGCTAGGCGAGGTGCAGTCGCTCGTTTTCGACACGTCGCGACCGGCCAGCGTGTCGGCCTCGCTCAAGGCGATGTGGCGGATGGCGTCGGTGGTCCGCGACCGGATCTCAGTCGACTCCTGGAAGATCCTCGCCCGTACCCGCCGCGACAGTTTCCTGGAGCCGTTCTCGCCGATGCCCGGGGGCGTGCCTGTGGTGAGCAGCGCCACCGATGATGTGCCCTCGTTGCTCGACACGCTGATCTACGATCTTTCGGCGTTTGCCGGCC
>CALCGM010000082.1 GCA_937900985.1 uncultured Planctomycetaceae bacterium
ACCATCCGATCTTCTCATCGGCCAAGGGCCGGGATAACCAGCAGCTCCGCGAGGCATGGCAGCCGCTCTTCGACCGCCTGGGCGTTGACCTCGTCCTCCAGGGCCACGACCACACCTACGCCCGCTCCCCTCGGCTCACCTTCCAGCCCGGCTCCCTAGAAGAAGTCAACGTGGCGGTGGGCCGCCAGCGGCAGCAGAGCGACACCGGCACGGTCTATGTCGTCTCGGTGAGTGGCCCGAAGATGTACGACCTTGAGCCGCAGTCCGTGATGGCCAACTGGGCCACCCGCACGCAGCTCTACCAGGTGATCTCGGTTGAGCCCGATCTGCTCAGCTACCGAGCCCTCAACGCCATCGGCGACGTCCACGACGCCTTTCGGCTTGAGCGAGCCGCGGACGGATCCACCGAGCTGATCAACGACGTTGAACTGCCCGAAATGCCGTGAGCCGCAGGCAGCGGCGGCGCGACAGGAGCGAGAAAAACAAGCGGAGAGGACGGGATTCGAACCCGTGGACCAGCTTTTGACCGGTCACGTCTTTAGCAAAGACGCGCATTCGACCACTCTGCCACCTCTCCGGTGGGCAGGTCTGCATCGACCTGCGGCGGAGGTATTCTGAAGCCTAAGAAGCCCGACCGCAAGATTCTGCGGACTTTCCGCGGTTTTGGCCCCAAGTCCGGGGCCGGAGAGGGCGAATCACCGTCAGCGAGCGAATCATGATGGGGCGATGTGACCGGGGCTGGCAGCGACGAAACCGACCGCGACCACTGACAGGAGGACTGCTGGCCGGCGGGCTGATGCTCCTGGCAGCGGCGCCGGCTCTGGCCGCGGAGCTCACGGCCTCCGCCGCGCGGGCGAGCGTGCGGGCTGAAGACGCCAAGCGGCATGTCGCGGCGCTGGCCGACGATGCCCTTGAGGGCCGTGCTGCGGGGAGCCGCGGGGGGCGGGCTGCGAGCGCGTATCTCGTCGACGCGTTTGAGCGGATCGGCATCGATCCAGCAGGCAACGAAGGCGGCTACTACCAGCGGTTTGGCTCGCTGCGGAACGTGCTCGGGATGCTCCGCGGCAGCGATCCCGAGGCGAGCCGCGAGGTCGTGATTGTCGGGGCCCACTACGACCACGTGGGCTATGGCACGCCTGCCAACAGCTACGGCCCCACCGGCCACATCCACAACGGAGCCGACGACAATGCCTCCGGGGTTGCGGGACTGCTCGAGGTGGCCGAGGCCTGCACGCTCCTGCCGCAGCGACCGCGGCGGACGATCGTGTTTGCGCTCTGGGATGGCGAGGAAGTGAACCTGCTCGGCTCGCGGCACTTTGTTCGCGAGCGGCCGCGGCCTCTGGCCCAGCACACGGTCGCGTTTTCCATCAACCTCGACATGATCGGCAGGCTACGAGAGCGGCGGCTTGAGGTGTATGGAAGCCGCTCGGCTGTTGGGCTGCGGCGAGCGGTGGTGCAGGCCAACCTGCCGACGAGCCTCAACCTGGTCTTCAGCTGGGAATACTCCGAAGACTCCGACCACTTCCCGTTTCTCGCGGCCGGCATCCCCACGCTGATGTTTCACACGGGCCTCCACGATGAATACCACCGGCCGAGTGACGACACCCATTTGGTGAACTTCACCGGGATCGAACCGGTGGCGAGCCTCGCCCTGGAAACCCTTCTGGCTGTTGCCGATGCCCACGAGGCCCCAGCCTTCCGCGAGGCCTGCCGAAGCGAGAGCGAGTCGGGGCGTCAGCAGCTGGAGGCGGAGGCCCCGCCAGCCCAACCACAGCGGTGGGGGCTGGGGACGCGGCAGGATGACGCCGACCCTTCGGCTCCTGTGGTCGTTCGCGTGTCGCCGCAGACTGCGGCCGCTCGTGGCGGCCTTCGGCTTGGCGACCGCATTCTTGCTGTCAACCACCAGCCACTGGCCGATCAGGACGACATGGTGAGGCAGTTTGCCGACGCCGCCGACGAGGTCTCGGTCACTGTTGAGCGGCAGGGGACCATGCTCGACCTGCAGCTCACCTCCGCCATCGCACCGGCAGACTGAGGTG
>CALCGM010000083.1 GCA_937900985.1 uncultured Planctomycetaceae bacterium
TCGGCGAATCGGCTCGGGCTCACCCCGAGCGACCCCGAACGCTCGGCTCATCGGCCCGGGCTCACCCCGAGCGGCCCCCAGACCTGAATCTGCTTTAATAGCAGGCCATCAACCAGGAACCGAACGCAGGGGGTGGCCCGATGCCGAAATGCTGGCGAATCCAACCGCACGACGCCGCAGCCGTGAGTCGCCTGGAGCGGTCCGTCGGGATTTCGCCGGTGCTCGCCAGACTGCTGGCAGCCCGTGGCGTGGCCGAAGACGATGCCCGGACGTTTCTCGCCGGGAGCCTCTCAGACCTTCGTGATCCAGAGCTGCTGCCCGGGGTGGCCGAGGCCGCCGACCGGATCGTGGCCGCGGTGAAGGCGGGGAAGCGGCTGTGCATCTACGGCGATTACGACGCTGACGGGATGACCGCGACAGCCATCCTGGCGGGCTGCCTGCAGGCCCTCAATGCAGACTTCTTCTGGTATGTGCCCGACCGCTTTGACGAGGGCTACGGGCTCAATGCCGCGGCTCTGGCAACGATCAAGGAGAAGGGGGCTGGGCTCGTAGTCACGGTCGACTGCGGGATCGCCAGCGTTGCCGAGGCGGTGGCTGCCCGCGAGCTCGGGCTTGAGCTGATCGTCACCGACCACCATGCCTTTGAAGATGAGCTGCCGGAGGCGGATGTGCTCGTCCACCCAAGGCTGCCGGGGCATGACTATCCGTTTGGAGAACTCTGCGGCGCGGGCGTGGCTTTCAAACTGGCCTGGGCGATCGCCACGCGGGTGAGTGGGGCGAAGCAGGTCACGCCCCGGCTGCGGGCGATGCTGCTCAAGGGGATTGGGCTGGCAGCGGTGGGCACGGTGGCGGACGTGGTGCCGCTGCTCGACGAGAATCGGATCTACGTGCGGCATGGGCTGGAGGCCCTGCGGAGCCGTGGCGGCCCCGGTGTGACGAGGCTGCTTGAGCTTGCCAAGCTGCATGAGAAGAGCCGGCTCGACAGTGAGGATGTCGCCTTTCGGGTGGCGCCGCGGCTCAACGCGACCGGTCGGATGGGGATGGCGACGGTGGGGATCGAGCTGCTGCTGACCGACGACGTGGCCCGCGGCCATCAGCTGGCCGAATATGCCCATGAGCTCAACGCACAGCGGGAGTCGATCGAGCGGAGCATTCAGTTGGCGGCCACCAAGCAGGCGACCGAACGGTTTGATCCGGCAGCCGACCCAGCCCTCGTGCTGGCGGCCCGCGGCTGGCACCCGGGAGTGATCGGGATCGTGGCGGGGCGGCTGGCCGAGAAATACCACCGACCGGTGGTGATGATCGCGCAGGACGAGCACCAGGGCCGCGAGGCGATCGGGAGCCTCCGCAGCGTGCCCGGGTTTGACGTGCATGCGCCGCTGCTGGCCTGCCGGGAGCTGCTCCGCTCCTGCGGTGGCCATGCCGCGGCGGCGGGGCTGCGGGTCGACGATGGACAGATCGACGCGTTTCGCGAAAAGTTCTGCGGCGAAGTGGCGTCGCGAATGGCCGAGGGGCTGCGGACGGCCACGCTCGACATCGACGGTGAAACCACCCTCGCCGCCCTCACCCTCAGGGTCGTGGAGGAGATCGAACGGCTCGCCCCGTTTGGCAATGCCAACCGTCGGCCGGTGCTCTGCTCGTCGCGGGTTTCGCTGGCGGCGCCGGCACGCACGATGGGCGAAGGCGGGCGGCACCTGCAGCTCTCGCTCGTGCAGCACGGGGCCACGATCCGCGGCGTGGCCTTCGGGGCAGGCGACTGGCTGCCGCACCTGCCCGCTCCGGGCGAACCCTTCCACATCGCCTTCCGGCCGGTGGTCAACGAGTATCGCGGCCGCCGCTCAGCGGAGGTGCAGCTGGTCGACTGGCGGCCCGATGGGGTCGATGTCGCCCAGGAGCTGCCGCCGCTTGCCGCAGCTCACGGTTAACGCGGCCTTCACCAACGGCGTGCCGTCGACCGCTACACTGACGCAAATGCAACGTGCGCTGCCTGGGCCGCACGGTCAGAGCAACGCGTTCGGCTTTTTCTCACGAGGAATCTCGCGGATGTCCACGCCTCTCACACCTCGGCTGCCTGCAGTGGCCGCCCTCGTCGTCACGCTTCTCGCACCAGCTGTCTACGGAGACGACTGGGGAGACGACTGGCCGCAGTGGCTCGGGCCCACGCGGGATGGGGTGTGGCATGAAGAGGGTGTTGTCGAAACGATTCCCGCGGCCGGCCTGCCGGTGGTCTGGCGGGTGCCGGTGAAGGGGGGCTACTCGGGGCCGGCGGTGGTGGGCGGCCGCGTCTATCTCACCGACTACGAGCAGACTGGCGGTGAACTGGCCAACGACCCCAACGGCCGCAACGAGCTCACCGGCCGCGAGCGAGTACTTTGCTTTGATGCCGCCGACGGCCGCCTGCTCTGGAAGCACGAATACGACTGCCCGTATTCGCTTTCCTACGCCTACGGGCCGCGGTGCACGCCGACAGTCGATGCTGGCCGCGTCTACACCCTTGGCGCTGAAGGCAACCTGCTCTGCCTCGACGCTGAGACGGGCAGCGTCCTTTGGGAAAAAGACTTCAAGCGCGACTACGCGGCCCCCACGCCAATCTGGGGCTTCTGCGGGCATCCGCTGGTCGATGGCGATCAGCTGATCTGCCTCGTTGGAGGCGAGGGCAGTGTGGCGGTGTCGTTTGACAAGTGGACAGGCGAAGAGCGCTGGCGGCAGGGCACGGCCAGCGAGGCGGGCTACTGCCCTCCCACGATCATCGAGTCGGCGGGCGTGCGACAGCTGCTGATCTGGGACGCCGACAAGCTCAATGCGGTGGTGCCCGAAACCGGTAAGCCGCTCTGGAGCCAGCCGCTCAAACCCGGCTACGGCATGTCGATCATGGCGCCGCGGGTTGCCGACACGCCGCTGGGCCAGGTGCTCTTTGCCAGCGGCATCGGCCGGGTGGGGGCGCTCTATCAGCTTTCTGCCGACACGCCCGGGGCCAGCGTGCTCTGGCGAGGCGAGCCCAAGACGGCTGTCTACTGCGCCAACAGCACGCCCTACATCGACGGCACCACCCTCTATGGCTGCGACTGCGAAACCGGCTTCTTGACCGCGGTCGATCTCACCACAGGCGAGCGGCTGTGGGAAACGCTCCAGCCCACCATGGGCACCGAGCGGCGGGGCCGGCATGGCACGGCCTTTTTCGTGCGAAACGGCGACCGCACCTGGCTGATGAGTGAAACGGGCGATCTGATTGTGGCCACACTCTCTCCCCAGGGCTACGAGGAGGATTCGCGGATGCACGTCCTCGATCCCACGGGCGAGTGCTTTGGCCGGGAGGTGGTCTGGAGCCATCCCGCCTTTGCCAACCGCTGCATCTTCGCCCGCAACGACAAGGAACTCGTCTGCGTTTCGGCGGCGAAATGAGGCAAAAACGGCTGGCCGACGGCTGCGATTGTCTGCGGCCGCAGGGCCGTGTACGCTTTTCACTGACGGCCGCTATCGATGGCTCAGCTCTTGCGAGAGGATCGATGGCCTCAGATGGCTGCCTTGTGATCGGGGCGTAGCTCAGCCTGGCTAGAGCGCTACGTTCGGGACGTAGAGGTCGCACGTTCGAATCGTGTCGCCCCGACATTACTTTGGATAACCGTCGTGCCTCTCGCGGTTGCCGAGGGGTTTCTGAATCGGCCGGCGAGTTCGGCGCGAAGGTCCCGCAGGGTAGAGGGCAGCATGGCTCGCATGTCGTCATCCTCCGCCTCAAGGAGTCGCCGCGGGGCCTGCTGAACTTGTCGACGGAGCTTTTTCACCTGCCCATGAATCTCGGCGGGGAGCGGTTCGCCGCGATGTGCCAGGGGCTGACTTCACGCGGGCGAAGCCATCCTGGCCTTCTCCCGCTTGCGAACCTCCGGTTCGAAGGAAGCCGGCTCCTGCCGGCGGTCTCCTCTGAGTCGGATGTCGCCACCACACCCAAGGGCACGCAACAGGAAACTCCTCGCCCACCCGGGCCATGAGTTTCGCCCAGGCGATCCGCGAGGTGTCGTGGGAGGGTGGTTTGTCGCATGAGTCGCAGCAGTCGGCGGCGGCATCTCCGCCAGCCGCATAGCCGCCGACCGCATGCCCATCAGTCGCGGCATCTCGCCGCTTGCCGACATTCCCTTTTTGCGATGGCGGTGAGGGCGGGCCTGAGCTTGTGATTCGGCGCGAACACCCCGTGAGAGCGATGCCGGTGCTTCAGCGGCGGCGGCACGAGGTCCGAGAGCCTGTCCAGTGCTCATGAGAAAGTTGGGGAATAGTCCGCGTGGTGTGTCGAAGAGAAGGGCGTAGCCCCGACCGGCGACACACCACGCGACGACGATCAGGGCAGCCGCGATCGCCACTTCGCCGAATCTCGGGCGGTGTGGACGATCCCATAAACCGTCACCGTCTGATCGACAAGTTCGTAGAACACTGCATACGGAAACCGGCGGACCAAAGCCCGCCGAAACTCGCCTCGGACACGTGCATGGAGTTCCGGAGAGCGACGGACACGCTCCAGACACGCGAGGACGCAGTCGAGAAACTGGCTACCGAGCCCGGGCCGCTGTTCCTCGTACCAGCGGAAGCCAGCGGTTGCGTCGGCAGCCGCATCCGGTGCGAAGCAAACCTCAACCGCCACGGTGCAGTTCCCGCAGCCGAGCGGTCATCTCATCCCACGACAGGGCCGACTCCGGACGGGAAGCGAGATTGGCCCGGCGACGCTCAACTTCGGCAAGTTGCCAGGGGTGGACGGGCACGTCTTCCGGCTGGCTCGAGACATCATCCCAGAGATCCTCGACCAGCTGGAGTTTCTCGGCGGCGGTGAGGCCGAAGACCGAGCCTGTATCGGGTGTCATGGGAACTGTTCCGCAGCGGTTGTCATCGCGTATCAAGCACCGACCTGTGTAGTCGCTGAAAAACTGGAGAATAGGCTTTTTCAGAATAGCCCGGTCAACGGCACTTCCGCAACGGTCTTCCGGCTGACGGACTGTCCTTGAGCGGCGAGATTGGGCGTGTCGGCCGTCCGGCGGCGGTTCGAGCGGTTCGCGGAGGTGCGAGAGGATCTTGCGGATCGGCCCTGGCTCCGTGATGAACGCGATCAGCCGAATGTCGCCACCACACCCAAGGGCACTCCAGCGGAAACTCCTCACCCGCCCGGGCCAGCAGTTTCGCCCAGGCAATCCGCGAGGTGTCGTGGGAGCGTGGTTTGTGACTCGGAGTTGCGTCGCAGCAGCCTTCCGTGGCGCGCGCAGTGCCGGCATGCCCGCCGGCAGCGGCCTCACGTCGCTTGCCAACATTGCCGATCGCGAGCGCCGTGACGGCTTTTCGCAGCCGGTGGATCGGCGCGAAGACGCCGTGAGAGCGATGCCGGTGCTTCCGCGGCGGCGGCACGAGATCGGCCAACCGATCGAGAAACTCAAACGGCGAGAGGTCGACGACACCATTGGCCCCCGGCCGCGTGGACGTGCGGCTGCGACCGGGTCCTACCCAGTTGGCGGCTTTGTGTCGGGGGAGCACGTAGCGGACTCTGGTTGCGCGGCCGTCTGCACCGTACCTCACGGAGAGCCGCTCCAGCGCGAAGGGCGGCCGTGCACAGTATCGCAGCAGGTGCTCGAGGCTCTGAAAATAGCTGGGCACATCGCGGTCGATGAGCGTGATCCGGACACTGGCGTCGACTGAAAACCCGCTGTTCTCCCAGGCGAGCATGTCGGCGGCGGCTGCGGCGTCAAGAAGCCGCTGCCCTGTTTCGTGCAGGTGGAGCCCGTCCCGCACCACCTCCGCCCTGATTCCCAAGGCCCGCGAGAGCAGATCGATGTCCGATCCAGCCACGTCGATCTCGACGATCTGTGGCAGCATCGCCTCGCGTTCGCCTCGGCCGTCAGGTCGGTGATGAAGTCGTCGGTGAACAGGCTGGACGCCAGAAAAATGCCCGGGGAAAGCCGGGTGACGAAGGCGGTTGATGCCCCGACCACGCACCCCGCTCAGCATGCGTCGGTGAATCAAGCACCGCTCGGCAGCAAGGAACGCGCCATGGTTCTTGACGTCACGACGGGTTCGCGAACCGCCATCCACCGGGCGATCGTTTCCTTGACAACCCCGCCTGTTATGCCGATAGTTATAACATGACGCTGGAACTGAAGATTCGCCGTGTCGGCAACTCCCTTGGGGTCATCATCCCAACCGAGGCGCTGGCTCTGTTGAACGTCCGGGAAGGGGACGCCCTCTTCCTCACGGAGGCCGCCGAAGGCTCCGTGCGGCTGTCGGCCCAGCGTCCCGGTTTTGCGGAAAAGGCGGCGATCGCCGACGACCTCATCCAGCGATACCGCAACGCCTTCAACGAACTCGCCAAGTGACGGGGCGGTTCGATGGACGAACCGGTCTGGGTCAGCGAAGAAGATTGCTTTTCTTTCCATGACAAACTGCTCGCACGGTTCGGCGGACGGAGCGGCGTGCGAGATCGAGGGCTCCTCGCATCCGCTCTCGCGCGTCCTCAGCACCTCTTCGCGTATGAGCAACCGACGATGTTCGACATGGCCGCCGCATACGCCCACGGCGTCGTGAAGAACCACCCGTTCGTCGACGGCAACAAACGGAGCGGGTTGCTCGCAGCAACGCTCTTCCTCGAAGCCAACGGCATCCGGTTTTCTGCGACCGAGGAAGAGGCCGTCATGCACACGCTGGCACTTGCTGCCGGCGCGATCACGGCGAAGGAGTTTGCGGCATGGCTCGAGCAGGTGAGCAGACCGGGGGGACCGAAATGACAATCCAGTGAAGTCGGGTTCTCGTCCCCCGCTCGTTCCCGTCGCGATCCACGCCATCATTGCCCGCGGCGACGAGTGGCCGCCGTGGATGGGGATGCCGTAGCCGGCGATTCGGTCGACGAGATGTTTGTCGGCGAAGTTCCGTCGCGTGAGGATGCTGCCGGTTGCTGGATCGACGGTGAGATCGACCCGTCGTGGACGGACCGGCGTCTCACTCGTGGCGGTCCAGGCGGTCGCGTTGCTGCTGGCCGATCCCCCACCGCGGCCTCTGCGACCACTGAACCCGGGCGGCATGATCCGCGCCGGTGGATCGAGGCCGAGCGCGGTGATGCCCGGCAGGATGCGGTCGAGCGCGGCAAGATCTGTCGGCATGGCCAGGCCTTGCCGGTTGCTCAGAGCGTCTGAGGGTGGAGGAGGATCCGTCAGGGCTGCGAGGACGAAACAGAAGCCCCCACGACGATGGGGGAGTGATTGCAGAGGCATGATCACGGAGTATCTTCGTAAGCGATTTCTCGCGGAGGAACCACTGGGGCCGGTGAGGTCCCACACAGCTGCTCTTCTTGTTTGGTCTCGAGTTGTTTGGTCTCGAGTTGATCGTCGCTTCCCTGACATCGCTGCCCCGAAGGATCGCCATGCATTTCTCACCCGCCTGTTCCCAGGCGTGCTCGGGCCGCAGAGTCTGGCGTCTCGCGGCGGCTGTGATGGGAGTGTGTCTCACGTCAGGGACGGTCGTGCATGCCGCCACGGTGTATTCGATCACGTCAACGAGCGGTGACACGCTCACCGGGACCTTTACGTTTGCCGGCTCCCTCGCGAGCGACGGCACGTTCAACTTCGGAACGGACGGCAGCCCCCTGTCGTCGCCGTCGTTCACGGCCACCTACTTGCAGAGCAGGGCCTACCAGGTGACCAGCTCGGGCACGATGTCGGGGTCCTTCACCATGACGGGTGTGCTTGCCGACGGCACCCAAGACTTCGCCAGCAACGGCTCTCCGCTTTCGTCGCCGACCTTCTCATGGTCGGGCGGGAGCGCCTCCAATCTGCCCAATCAGAACGACGACTATCTCGTTTCCGGGGGGCTGGTCACCGCGATGAAGTACGACCT
>CALCGM010000084.1 GCA_937900985.1 uncultured Planctomycetaceae bacterium
GGCGGGGCCTCGAGCAGGCCGCCCTCGTGCTCGGCACCCTCGACCACGAGCCGGCTGCCGACCGCCTGCTGGAGCTGATGCAGCATTCGCGGCCTGAAGCAGCGATCGGTGCAGCCTGGGCGCTCCGCAAGCTGGCGGTCGAAGCCACCTTCGCCCCGCTGCTGGCATTCTCCGAAGCCGCCCACGAAGTGATGGCCGGCCCCGGCGCACCGCGACATGTGGGCCTGCAGGTGAGCCAGGTCTTCCAGCTGTTTGGCGAGGTCCTCTACGAGCCGGGCGAGCCGCTGATGCGGAAGTTTATTCCCAAATCGACCCTCCCGCCCGAGGCCCGAGGAGCCGCCTGCTGGACCCTCGGGCATCTCAAGGCTGCCCAGCCCGACGAACAGCTGGCCAACGCGTTCGCTGGCAGGTTGGCCGACGTGGGAGGCCCCAATCCCGAAAACGACCTCGTCCGCACGATGACCGCCATCAGCCTCGGCCGCATGAAGTCGGAAAGCCAGATTCAGCCCCTGCAGACCTTTGCCGAGCAGCACGGTCCGATCGACACGGTGGGCCTCGGCTGCCTGTGGGCGCTGGAGCAGATCACTGGTGAGCCGATGGAGACGATCGAAACCCTCACGTTTGGTGTCAGTGGGTGGTTTCTGCAGCCGCAGTTCCGGTAGCGGGGCAGGCGAGGGCGGTATACTGAGGGTGTCTGGGGTGGAGGCGGCACGACGGCCGTCAATGCCGCCCCACGGTGCTGCCGTGGCGGATTCGGCAGCCAACGTGAACGCTCATCAACGACGCCATGCCTTCGCTGCTCAGGAGCTGCCGGTTTCTTCCGTTGCGCGGGGAGATCTTTACGCTCGCGATCGGGGCCTGTCTGGCAACGCTCGCCGCCCCGGCGCTCGCCCGCGAGGCAAGCGTTCCTGACGGCTCCGCTGCCGCCGACCTTTCCACCGCGATCGACTCGCAGCTTGAGACGACCTGGACCGCCAGCGGCGTGACGCCGGCCGAAGGGATTTCAGACGAAGCGTTCGTGCGGCGGGTTTTCCTCGACCTCGCCGGACGGATTCCCACGCTGGCCGAGCGGGCCGCCTTTCTTGAGGATCCGCAGCCCACTCGCCGCCTGCTCCAGATCGACCGGCTGCTTTCGTCCAGCGATCATGCCCAGCACATGGCCGATGTGTTTGATGTCTTGCTGATGGGACGGGCCTCCGGCCGGCGACTGAAGGAACGGCAGGAACACGGCTGGCGAGCCTGGCTGGAGCAGGCCTTTCAAAGCAACCGCCCCTGGAATGAGATGGCTGAGGCGATGCTGCTGGCCCGGGCCGCTGATCCTGCCGACGACCCAGCCGCCTGGTTTCTCTACGAGCGCGACAACGACTACCAGAAGATCGCCGAAGCGGTCGCCCCCGCGTTTTTTGGCTTCCGCATCGAGTGCGCCCAGTGCCACAACTCGATGACGGCCTTCGAGGTGGAGCAGGCCCACTACTGGGGCCTGGTCGCCTTCTTCAATCGCGGCACGAACGAGATGACCGACCGCGGCCCGCGGATCGTGGAATCGGCGATCGGCGGCTTCTCGGAGTTTGCCGACATCGAGGGCACGAGTTCGCCCAACCTGCTCACCTTCCTGGAGGCCGACGCGGTCGACGAGCAGCGGCCCGCTGCCGACGCCGAACAGGAAGACCACGACGATCTCTACCAAGCGGCCCACCGAGAGGGTGAACCTCGCCGGCCGGTCTTTTCCCGTCGCGAGCGATTCGTGGAGGACGTGTTTCGCGGCCATCCGCTGATTGCTCAGGCCATGGTCAACCGGCTGTGGGCCATGCTGATGGGCCGTGGGCTGGTGCATCCTTTCGATGAGATGGATTCCGCCCATGAGACCACCCATCCCGAACTTCTCGCGGTGCTGGCTGACGATTTCCAGAGCCACGGCTACGACATCCGTCGCACACTGCGGGCGATCGCGGCCAGCCAGGCCTACCAGCGATCGTCGCGAAAGCCGGACGGCGTCGACGATCCGGCGAGCTTTGCCTGGCATCTCGAACGGCCGCTGACTGCCGAGCAGTTCACCCGCAGCCTTGCGGTGGCGCTCACCGGCACCGTGGAGCCACCGAAGGAACTGACCGCAGCCATCCGCCAGGCGATTCCCGACGTCCTGCCCGATGAGGCTGTCACCGGCATTGCTGAGCCGCTGTTTCTCTCCAACGGCCCACCGCTCCAGGCAGCGCTTCGCGAGGCCGCGGAAGGCTCGCACCCGCTCGCCGCGATGGCCGCGTTGCCGACGGCCGAGGATGCCGCTGAGGCCCTCTTCCTGGCCACCTTGGGAAGACAGCCCGACCCTGAGGAGTCGGCTGCGGTCGCCGCGTTTCTTGCCCCCCCACCCAGCGAGCCCCCACAGCCGGTCAACCGAGAGCGGCTCTGGCAGGCGGCCTGGGCGGTGGTCACGTCCGCCGAGTTTCGCTTCAACCACTAACGGCGTTTGCGGGCCGCCCGCTTGCCACCGACTTCCCCATGCCCTCTCCGCTCAACACCCGCTCGTCTCCGCCGGCCTCCCGCGACTGCGGCAGCCCCGAGCACGGCATGCACCGGCGGCTCTTCCTGGAGGGATCGCTGGCGGCAGGTGTTGCCTCCATGGGAAGCTTCGCCGGGCTCTTTTCGGCACAGGCGGCAGCGGAAGCCGTCCAGCGGCAGGGTAAGAAATGCATCCTGCTGTGGCTCTGCGGGGCACCAAGCCAGTTTGAAACCTGGGATCCGAAGCCGGGCACCGAAACCGCGGGGCCCTTTGGAGCGATTCCCACCGCCGTTCCCGGCGTGCACATCAGCGAGCTGATGCCGCAGTGTGCGGGCATCCTCGACAAGCTCGCCGTCATCCGCTCGATGAAGACCGAGCCGAGCGAGCATTTCCAGGGCATCGATGTGCTCACCCGCGGTGATGCCCCGCGGCCTCCCTTCACCCGTCCGATTCTCGGGTCTGTTGTTGCTCAGCAGCTCGGCCAGCTCGACAGCCCGGTGCCGCAGTTTGTGCTGCTCGACCCGTGCCCCGAAGGCAATGAGTTCAAGGCGTTTAAGGCAGGCAACTGGGCCGGCTGGCTGGGGGCTGAATACGGCCCCGTGCGAGCAGGCGGAGAGTATGCCATTCCCGACATTCTCCGCCCGGAATCGATCAGCGAGGCCGACCATGCCGATCGCGAAGCCCTGCGGGCCTTTCTCAGCCGCAAGTTTGAGAATGACCAAAAAAGCGCAGCCGCAGCGGGCTACAACGCCGCCTTCGCTCGCGTGAAGGGGCTGATGAGCTGCGCCCCGCTGTTTGACCTTGAGCGACTCCCTGAAGACGACCGACGCCGCTACGGCCCCGGTGCCTTTGCCCAGCACGCCCTCCTTGCCCGCCACCTGATCGAAAACGGGTCGACCTTCGTGATGGTGGCCAACGGCATGCCCTGGGACAACCATGTGTTTCAGCACGAGATGCATCAGATGCTCGTGCCCGAGCTCGACAATGTGCTCTTCCAGCTGATCCACGACCTCGACGAGCGTGGCATGCTCGACGACACGCTGGTGATCGCGATGGGAGAGTTTGGCCGCACCCCGTGGCTCAATGAGGCTCGCGGCCGCGATCACTTTGCGAAGGCCTGGAGTCTCGCGATGGCGGGCAGTGGCATCCGCGGAGGCGTGGTCCACGGTGGCACCGACGAGCGAGGCTTCGACGTTGCCAGCGACCCGGTCGACAACCGCCAGCTCTTCGCCACGATCTTCACCGCCCTCGGGATCGATCCCACGGCGGAATACGACCTCGGCGATCTGCCCACCTTCCATCGCGTGGAAGGCGGGGCCGAGCCACTCATGTCCCTTTTAAAAACGGGCTGACCCCCGTCGCAGCGATGCCTCCAGCCAGCCCGAATCGTCTGACTGACTTCAAACTGCCAACAGCGGTGCTTGCTGCCGCCTGGCTGGGTGAGGGCGAGCTGCTCGCAGGCTGCATGGACGGCGTGTATCGGGTCGATCTCGCCGCAGCCAGCCACCGCAAGGTCGGCACCCACGCCAGCTACGTCAGCTCCGTGGCGGCGGTTCCTCGCCACGGGCAGTATCTGTCAGCCGGCTACGACGGCAGACTGCAGTGGTATGACCTCGCCAGCGACGAGCCGACGCGGTCGCTCGACCTGCACCGCTTCTGGTCGTGGGACATGGCCGTTTCACCGGATGAGTCGCTCGTCGCCTCGGTCACCGGCCAGTACCTCGCTGGCGGCTACAAGTATGAGCCGGCCCCGGAACGGGAGCCGTCGGTGCGTGTGGTGGCCACCGACAGCGGCGAGATCCTGCTGAGCCTGCCCCATGTGCCTTCGGTGCAGGCGGTCGCCTTCAGCAACGACAGCCAGTTTGTGGCTGCCGGCAACCTGATGGGAGAGGTTCGCATCTGGAACGCCCGCACCGGCGAGCAGGTGGCCAGCTGGACCACGCCCGACTTCACCAGCTGGGGCATCATCAAGAGCCACTGCTACCTTGGCGGCATCTTTGCCCTGCGGTTTACGCCAGACGACAGCGGTCTGTTGATGTGTGGCATGGGCCCAATGCACGACCCGATGGCCGGCAACGGCCGGCAGCTCTGGCAGCGGTGGGACTGGCGGGCGACCCCTCCCGCCAAAACCGACCAGACACACGAGGGCGAGTCGGGAGAGGGGCTGATGGAGGCCTTGGCGGTGGAGCCGCAGGCGGGCTTGTTTGCCATGGGCGGTCGGCTGCGTGGCGGCAACCTCAACGTGGGGCTCTACGGTCTGGCTGATGGAGGCAAGCTGGGAAGCGTGAAGTCGGGCTACCGGGTCACTGAGATTCTGTTTTCTACCGATGGCTCGCAAATGATTCTCATCGGCGGCCAGGGCCAGCCCGACCGAGACGCCGAAGGCCGCATCGCCGACTTCGGTCGCGTTGAGGTCTACGACATCGCGTGAACGGAGCAGCGTATGCCTCGAGTTGTGCTTCGTGTGGTCGGTGCGGTTGCCGTCGTCGCCGCCAGTGTGCTGGTCGGGTCGATGCTGTGGCCACCGCAGCCAGCCGCCGATCGGCAGCCAGGCCCCGCTCGCGAGCCCAGTCCGCCCGTCCCGCCGGCCGCTGTCGCGGTTGACGCATCGCCTCCCCCAGCCGTTCCGCGGCAGCCACGTGCCGACGCCTGGTTTTCCGACAAGACCGCCCAGTCGGGCATCGCGTTTGTGCACCACTCCGGCGACTCTCCCGAGAAGCCATTTCCCTCGGCCAACGGCAGCGGGCTGGCCGCCTTCGACTACGACCTCGACGGGCGAATCGACCTGCTGTTTGCCACCGGCAACGACTTCCCCGTCGACGACGCCACAGCGAGCCACAGCAACCGCTGCTACCGCAACCTCGGCGACTGGGGGTTTGCCGAGTCCACAGCCCAGACAGGCCTCGGCCATCGCGGCTACACGCACGGCGTGACGGTGGCCGACGTCGATGCCGACGGGTTTCCCGACGTGCTCTTCACCTGCTACGGGCCCGACCTCTTCTTCCACAACCTCGGCGATGGCAGCTTTGAGCGGATGGCCGCTGGGGTCGAGGATGCCCGCTGGAGTTCCAGCGCCGCCTTCTTTGATGCCGACCTCGACGGGCTGCTCGACCTCTACGTCTGCCACTACGGAAACTGGTCGCTTGACGACAATCCGTTCTGCGGCGATGCCTCTGGCAACGTGCGGGTGTTTTGCAGCCCGCTGACTGTCGAGCCCGAGCCCGACGCCTTCTTTCGCAATCGAGGCGACGGCAGCTTTGCCGACGCCAGCGACGACGCGGGGATTCTCGTGCCGCCCGGCCGCGGGCTGTGCGTGCTCGCGGCGCACCTGGATGACGATTCCCATCTCGACCTCTACGTCGCCAACGACCTCAACCACAACGTCTTTCTTGCCGGCAGCGGCACGGGGAGCTTCACCGACAGGAGCGATCTTTCCGGGTCGGCCTATGATTCAATGGGACGGGTCAAGTCGAGCATGGGAATCGATGCCGCCGACACGCGTGGCACGGGTCGCTTCGACCTGCTCGTCACCGATTTTCAGCGGGAATATAACCTGCTGTTTGCCAACGCGGGGGGTGGCATGTTCGTCGACGCGAGTGAGCCCAGTGGGGTTGGCCCGACCAGCGTGCAGCTGGTCAGCTGGGGGGTGCAGTTTGCCGACCTGGATCTCGATGGTCGTGAAGACGCGATCGTGACCAGCGGCCATGTCGGTGACGAACGGGATCCCGAGGCCGATCTTCGGCAGCCCGGCCTAGTGCTGCGGAATCTCGGCAGCCGTTTTGAGGCGGTCGCGGCCGAGCAGGCCGGCAGCTATTTCTTCGAGCCTCACCAGGGCCGAGGGCTGATCGCCGCCGATCTCGACAACGACGGCGATGAAGACTTGATCTTCAACCACCGCGATGAGCCCGCCTGCCTGCTTGCCAACGACGCCGCCAACCGTGCCTTGCCGGGCCGTGCCCCGCTCACCCTCACGCTCGTGGGCACCAGCAGCAACCGCGACTGTCTCGGGGCGGTGGTGACCCTCGCCGGAAGCACGCCTCAGCTGCGGCAGCGCAAGGGGGGCGGCGGGTATCAGTCGACCCGCGACCCGAGGCTCTTTTTCGCCGTCGATGGCGGCAGCAGCAGTTCGCTCACGGTTCGCTGGCCCAGCGGAGCCGAGTCGCAGGTCGACGGCCTGGCTGCCGGAGGCAGGTATGTGATCATCGAGCCCGTGGCAGAGACACCGCCGCGGATTCTCGTTTTGCAGGAGCCGGAGCGATGAGCCGTTTGTGGCCTGCCAAGGTTGGGAAAATGCTCACGGCGGCGAGCATGATGCTCTCGGCCGCTGGCTGCCAGGATGACGGTCCGCCGGCGGCCCTTCAGGCTGATGCCGCGCGGCCAGCCGGCCCACCCAGCGCCGCGGCGTTGACAGTTCCCCACACCTCAGGGCCGGCATCGACTGCCACCGACGCGCCGGCCGAAGCCGCATCCCCCACCTCGACCCGCCCTGTCTTTGACAATGTCGCCCACGAGGTGGGCATCGACTTCCTCTACGACCGCGACGTGGTCGAGGATCGCTGGCTGATCGTGGAAGTGATGGGCGGAGGCGTGGCCTGGCTCGATGC
Source organism: uncultured Planctomycetaceae bacterium (assembly GCA_937900985.1). Lineage (GTDB taxonomy): Bacteria > Planctomycetota > Planctomycetia > Pirellulales > UBA1268 > M30B53. Next base: position 7,102 of record CALCGM010000084.1, read on the forward strand.
CGATCTCGACGGCTGGCTCGACCTGTTCTTCACCAACGGCGGGCCGATCGAGCCCAAAACTGGGGCTGACCGCTCCGCAGCAGACCAGCTCTTTCGCAGCCTCGGGCCCAATGCTGCAGGTCGGGTTCGCTTTCGCAACGTCACCGAAGCGGCAGGCA
>CALCGM010000085.1 GCA_937900985.1 uncultured Planctomycetaceae bacterium
CCGAGCGGCCCCGAACGCTCGGCTCATCGGCCTGGGCTCACCCCGAGCGACCCACCAACCGGCCTCACCCAGCAGCCTGCCGCTCCGCAAACCAGCCCACCGTGGCAGCGATGCCGTCGGCAAGGGCCATGGTCGGCCTCCAGCCCAGCACGTCAGCGGCACGCGAGGCGTCGACCAGGTTGCTCCGCAGGTCGCCCGGACGGGCCGGGCCGTGGGCCGGCTCTGGCAGCGGAGACGTCTCGCCACGGGCGGCACGGCTGGTGGCCACCTGGCGGCGGATCTCCGCTTCGAGCTCGTTGACGTCGGTGCCGATGCCCGTGCCGATGTTGAGGCTCGTCAGGCTGCCAGGCTGGACGGCCGGCAGGTCGGCAGTCAGGGCCGTGACGTTGGCTGCGGCGACGTCGGGGCCGTAGACGTAGTCGCGGACATAGCGGCCATCGCCATTGATCGTGGCGGCTTCACCGGCAAGCAGGCGTTTGCTGAAGATCGCCACCACGCCGGCCTCGCCGTGCGGATTCTGGCGGGGGCCGTAGACGTTGGAGTAGCGGAGGGCGACGGCCGCCAGGCCGTGCTCGCCTGCGTAGAAGCTGAGATACCGCTCCCCCACCCACTTGGTGATGCCGTAGGGTGAGATCGGGTTGGCGGGGGTGGTCTCGGGGGCGGGGCTGGTTGCCTCGCCGTAGAGCACGCCACCGCTGGAGGCAAACACGACCCGCCTGCAGCCGCCGGCAGCGGCGGCATCGAGCACGTTGATCAGGCCGATGCAGTTGACCTGGGCGTCAAAGAGCGGCTCTCGCACCGAGCGGCTGACCGACATCTGAGCGGCCTGATGGCAGACAGCATCGGGCTTCTCGCGGGCAAACACGTCGGCCACGGCGGCCGTGTCGACGATGTCGACGACGTGCAGCGGCACCTCGGGCGGGAGGTTGTCGCGTGAGCCGCTGGAGAGGTCGTCAACCACACAGGCCTGATGCCCGGCGGCGAGCAGCTGATCGACGATGTGGCTGCCGATGAAGCCGGCACCTCCGGTGACGAGGACCTTCATGATGTCTCTCCCAAACACAGGCTGACGGAATCAAAGAGCTGCCGTGAATCTATCCGGGCTGCTGCTCTGCCGACAGGGCGGCCGATGCTGGCGGCGGTCATGAGGCGGCGGAGCCGTCTGGTCCGGCTGCAGCGGCACGACAGGCTTCATAGAGGGCTCGATACCGCCGCACCTGGCCGCTGACCTCAAACTCCTCGCGAACCAGCGCTCCGCCGGCGGCCGCCATGCGGGCCCGCAGCGCAGGGTCGTCGGCCAGCGTGAGCATCGCCTGCGAGAGGTCGGCGGCATCACGGGGGCGGGCGAGCAGGCCCGTCTCGCCGTGCCGGACCACCTCGGGCACGCCCCCGACCTCAAACGCGACCACGGGCGTGCCGCAGGCGAGCGACTCGACTGCGGTCTGCGAGATCGTCTCGGCGTGCGAGGGCAGGGCAAAGATATCGGCAGCGGAAAAGGCCCGTCGCTGTTCGGCAGGGTCGGTGAGGAAGCCGAGCTTCACCAGGGGCACCGTCGCGATGCCCTCCGGCGGCTGATCCTTGCCAAAGAGCAGGCCGGTGACCCGGCACCGCGCGGGCAGCCGCGAGATCGCCTCGAGAAACTCGCGGATGCCCTTGGGCTCATTCCGCAGCGACTCCGCGGCGTAGGCCACGACAAGGCCATCGGCAGGAAGGCCCAGCTCACGACGGGCGGCGGCCTTCTCGAGCGGGAAGAAGTCGTTCAGGGAGATGCCGTTGCGGATCGTGTGGAAGCTGGTGCCGGCGGGCACGACGCTACTGGCCCGGGCAAGCTGCTCCAGCCAGCGGCTCGGCGTGACGACCTCAAGCTGGCGGCCGGCGAGGGCCTTCCGCTTGATCGTGTGGTCACGAAAGGAGAGGTCGCGGTCGCCGGGTCGGCCAAGGATCGGACAGCGGCCGCAGTGTGCCGTGAACCGGTCGCAGTCGAAGGCGTGGTGGCAGCCGCCGGTGAGCGGCTGCATGTCGTGCAGCGTCCAGACCAGCGGCATCGCCGCCGGCAGGCTGGCAAAGAATGAGCGGTAGTCGATGATCTGGCTCACCCAGTGCAGGTGCAGAAGATCGCAGGCCGCGAGGTCGCCGGCCACGGGCGTGTCGGAGGGCCGCACGGGCCCGCTGTACATCCCCGGACGCTGGGCCTTTCCCTTGCGGTAGAAGGTGCGGAGCAGCCGCTCACGGCTCCAGCGAAGCGAGGCGGCAACGAGGGGCAGGGGCCGCCGCAGCGGCGGCATCCCCCAGGGAAGGAGGCGATAGCTCTCGGCGTCGGCACCGGCTTTCGACTGCCAGTGGTCGTTGGTGTGCCAGTAGCGGCTGGCCATGCCCTCCGCGAGCAGACCGTGGTGCAGCCGCCGCGACGCCACCGCAGCTCCGCCATCGAGATAGGCATTGATGTGGTGGATTCGCACCGAAACACCGCCTGCCGCAGTTGTGTTCAACCCTCATGCCGCTGGGCAGACGGTACACGATTCCCCCGCCCCAACCACACACCATCTCCGGCCGCGGATTTTCTCCCCGCCACGGCCGCAGCGATGCCCGATTCCCGTTGTCCGCCGTGGCACGCATCTCTAGTCTTCCTCTCCTGCCGCGGCCGCGGTGCTCATACCTTGCCAGGTTTTGTGATGGTCTCGTCTCCTGCTTCGCCCGCTTCCGCCGGCCCGATCGCGATCGTCAGCCACACGATCCCCGGCGACCTCAACGGCCAGGCTGTGATGCTCGACCGGCTGACGACCGGAGATGCCCAGGCGGGGTTTGTGTGGATCGACACCGACCGCAAGGCTCGTCCACGAGCCGAACGGCCCGGCTCGATCGCCTGCCATCCTGTGGGCACACCGTTTCTGTTGCGGAAGCTCTTTCGCGCTCCTCGCTTTCACCTGCCGCTGTATCGGGCGCTCGTTCGGCAGCGGTCGCAGGCGATCGCCAGGATTGCCCGTCAGCACGGCTGCCAGAGCATCGTCGCCTGCACCGGGGGCGATCTCGTCGACCTGCCCGCCAGCGTGGAGGCCGGCAGCCGCACCGGGCTGCCGACCTTTCTCTACTACTTCGATGACTACCAGGTGCAGTGGGACATCCTCGGCGGTCGCTGGTCGCGACAGGCGGTGGCCCAGCTTCGCAGCCTCGCTGAGCCGGAGGTGCTCAGACGATGCCAGGGCGTGATCGTGCCCAACGAAACCCTCGCCAGCGATATCCGTGGCCGTAGCGATGTGCCTGTGACCATCGTCCGCAATCCGGTCGACACCGCTGCCTACGGCGAACTCCGCAGCCGCTTTCCGCGGCAGCCACCCGATCCATCGCAGCCGCTCTCGATCGTCTACACCGGCTCGGTGTATGCCGCCCAGGCCGACTCGCTGCGGCGGCTGTGCGAGGCGATCGATCTGCTGAAGAGCCGTGGGCTCCAGCTGCAGCTCCAGGTGCACGGGCCCGAACCGAGCCCTGAGGTGCTCCGCGGGCTTCCAGCCGACCGCATCGCCTTCCATCCGCCCGTGTCGAATGCCCAGAGCGCTCAGCTGCAGGTGCAGGCCGACCTGCTGTTTCTGCCCCTGAGTTTCGACTGCGAGTTTCCCGAGCTGATCCGCACCTCGGCACCGGGGAAGTTTGGGGAATACCTCGCCTCGGGCACGCCCGTGATCGTGCATGCCCCCGCCGACTCGTTTCCGATCGGCTTTGTGACCGAGCACGCCTGTGCGGCCGCCTGCAGCGTGCCCGACCGGGCGGCGCTGGCCGAGACGGTCGCCGAGATGCTGCTCAACCCTCACCGCTGCGCCGAGCGGACCCGCCGGGCGATCGCAGCGGCCGAAGGGTTTTCCGAAGCGGTCAATCGCGAACGCTTCTACCGGTTCGTGGCAGGCCGCAAGGCACAGGCTGCCTGAGCAGGGCAGCCGCAGCTGCCAGCGGATCCACAGGCCAACGATCCGCAGCGGTGCAGCCCACTCATGGCGGCTCAGGCCGGTGGCATGCTCCAGACCCGCTCTCGCACGTAGGGGATGTAGCTGGTGACGAGCTTGAGCACCTTCCAGGAGACGTCGAGCGGCTGGTAGGCGGCCACCTCGTGAGCGGCGTTGCCGCGGGCAGCCGCCGCCGCGATGGTCATCGTCACCGCCGGCAAGACGGTGTCGCGGCCGAGGCCGCACATCGCCAGCACGCCTGCATCCATGCCCTCGGGCCGCTCGTGGGTGTCGCGGATGGTGACCGCCGGGAAGCCGAGGATCGCCGACTCTTCGGTGATCGTGCCGCTGTCGGAGAGCACGCAGGCCGCCTGCTGCTGCAGATGGATGTAGTCAAAGAACCCAAACGGCTTCTCAAACCGCACCCGTGGATCGACCGTGAGCCCCTCAAGTTTCTCAAGCCTGGCACGCGTGCGGGGATGGGTGGAGACGAGCACGGGCAGGCCGTGGGCCTCGGCGAGGGCATTCAAGGCATCGACAAGCTTTGCCAGCCGGGCGGGATCATCGACGTTTTCCTCGCGATGGGCGCTGGCGAGAAAGTAGCCCTTGGGGGCGAGGCCCTGCTTGGCGAGCACGGGCGAGGCGGCAATCTGCTCGTGAAAGGTGGCAAACACCTCCGGCAGATGACTGCCAAACACAAACACCCGGTCGGGCGGCAGGTTTTCCGCGAGCAGGTAGCGGCGGGCATGCTCGGTGATCGTGATGTTGATGTCGCTTAAGTGGTCGACAATCTTGCGGTTGATCTCTTCAGGCACCCGCTGATCAAAGCAGCGGTTGCCCGCCTCCATGTGAAACACGGGGATCTTGCGACGCTTGGCCGCGATCACCGCCAGACAGGAGTTGGTGTCGCCGTAGATCAGCAGTGCATCGGGCTGCTCTTCAGCGAGCGCCGCATCCGCCCGCTCAATCACCCGGGCGATCGTGGCAGCTGCGGTGGGGCCGGCGGCTTCGAGGAAACGGTCGGGCCTGCGGATGCCCAGATCGTCGAAGAAGACCTGGTTGAGCTCGTAGTCGTAGTTCTGCCCGGTGTGCACGAGCACATGCTCGGTGTGCTCATCAAACCGTTCGATCACGCGACACATCTTGATCAGCTCAGGACGCGTCCCGACGATCGTCATCACCTTAGGCACGCAGCTGCTCCTGCACGTAGTCGAGCTTCAAGAGCAGGTCGACCACCTCCTGCTTCTCGAGCCTGGTGGTGTTGTGGGAGGTGTAGTCGTCACTGGTCGACACGCTTGTCTCCCCCTCCACGAAATACTTGGCGTAGTTGAGGTCGCGGTTGTCGGCGGGGATGCGGTAGTAGCGGGTGTCGTCGATGGCCTTGGCCATCTCCTCGCGGGAGACGAGCGACTCAAAGAGCTTCTCGCCGTGGCGGGTGCCGATCACCCGCACGCGGCTGGTGCCGCCAAAGATCTCAAGCAGCGCCTCGGCGAGCACCTGCACCGTGCAGGCAGGCGCCTTCTGCACGAAGATGTCGCCCTGCTGGCCGTGGGCGAAGGCGTGCAGCACGAGGTCGACGGAGTCGGGCAGCGACATCAGGAAGCGGGTCATCGTCGGGTCGGTGACGGTCACGTCGCGGCCCGCCTTGATCTGGTCGATAAACAGCGGAATGACCGAGCCCCGCGAGGCCATCACGTTGCCATAGCGGGTGGCCGAGAGCACGGTCTCGCCCTCCATGCGGATGCGGCTCTTGGCCACCATCAGCTTCTCCATCATCGCCTTGGAGAGGCCCATCGCGTTGATCGGATAGACGGCCTTGTCGGTGCTCAGCACGATCATCCGCTTGACGCCCCGCGCGATCGCGGCATTCATCACGTTCTCGGCGCCGAGCACGTTCGTGCGGACGGCCTCGAGCGGATAAAACTCGCAGCTGGGCACCTGCTTGAGCGCGGCGGCGTGAAAGACGTAATCGCAGCCATGCAGGGCGTCGGAGATGCTGTCGGAGTTGCGAACGTCGCCAATATAAAACTTCAGCTTGGGATGGTTCAGCGTGATCCGCATGTCTTCTTGCTTCTTCTCGTCGCGGCTAAACACGCGGATCTCGCGAACGCCGGTGTCGAGGAAGCGGCGAAGCACGGCGTTGCCAAAGGAGCCGGTGCCACCGGTGATCATCAGAACCTTGTCGTCAAACATGCGGGAAGCCTTCCAGAGCTCCGAAGGGACGTAGACGGGCAGTCGTTGCCGGTGAATCAGGTCAGTTGAAGACGTGCATCCGACGGACGAGTTCCGGCCAGGGCGGAGGCACGTAGCCGGTCGCCTCGCGGAAGCGAGACGCATCGAGGGAGCGGTCGATCACCACCTCATCGCTGGGATCGATCTCGATCTCCTTGCCATACTCGGCAGCCACCAGCCGCAGGAGCGACTCCTTGTCGATCGGCTCAGCAGCGATGTGGTAGAGGCCGTGGATCTCCGGATGCGGCAGCACGTAATCGCGGACGAGCGTGGAGAGCTCCACCGTCGGCAGGCCGGAGAAGATCGCCTTGCGAAAGCCCTTCACCCTGCCGTGCTGGGCGAGAAACCAGCCGACCAGGCTGCGGGCCCCTGACTGTTCGGTGCCGATGATCGACGTTCGCAGCGTGATCGCATGCGGCTCATCGACCTCGCCGAGGAGTTTGGAGCGGCCGTAGAGGTGTGGGGCGTCGGGCTCGTCGGCCTCGGTGTACATCCCCTTCGTGCCGGAGAAGACGCAGTCGGTGCTGACATGCACCAGCCGGGCGCCGCAGAGCCGGCAGAGCTGGGCGAGCCGGTGCGGAAAGAGCGTGTTGCGGGGGATCGCCTGGAGCAGGTCTTCGACGTCGGCCACCTGCTTCACGATCCCGACGCAGTTGATCACGATGTCGGGCATCGCCGTGGCGAAGGCCCGCACGACGGAGTCGTGGTTGTCGATATCGATGCCGGTCAGCAGTCGCTCCGCAAGCTCGTCGCTGAAATACCGTCGCGTGCCTTCACTGCGGGCGGTGGCCATCACCTCGTGATCGGGGCTCTCCCCAAACACGCGAAACATGGCATTGCCGAGCATGCCCGAGGCACCGAACACGAGGATCCGCATCGCGGGAGAACCTGCCGAGGAAAACGAGGATGACTGGGAAACCCAAGCAACGGGCGAAAACCCTACCGTTGGCGATTGTGCGGCCAACGTCGCCACGGGAGCAAGATCGGTTCTGTCGCGGCACTCGCCGCTCACGTCTTCTGTTCAACGTGAGGCACAAACGGGACGGGTCCTCGGGCCGCAAAGCGAATACACACGCAAGCGGGACGGGTCCTC
>CALCGM010000086.1 GCA_937900985.1 uncultured Planctomycetaceae bacterium
GGATGCCACCACGGCGGGCTCTGCAGCACCTCCAGGCAGTCGGCCGACGGGCAGCGGATCACCGAGAGGCAGCGGCGGGCCCTCGCCTCTTCTCGAAAGTCATATTCCCCAGGGTTGGTGGCGGCAGCAGGCCGCAGGCCTCGCCCGAACAGCCGCACCCGACTCCCCACCGAAACCTCAGGGGGAGGCCCGTCGATCATCAGCGAAGCCTGCCCTGCAGCCGCCACCCACCGCAGCCCTTCGCGAAGCCGGAGAAGCCGCACCGTCGACTCCGTGGCCGGCCGCACAGGCAGGCCAGTCTCTGGATCACGGAGCATGCCTGGCAGGGGCCGCGGAGCCTCGGTCACCACCGCCTCCACCGCCAGGGGCACGGGCTGATCGTCGAGCCGCCAGGCGAGGTCATCGACGGCAAAGAGACCGTGGCGGGCCAGCCCCCAGCCAGCACCGGCAGCGGCCACCACCAGCCAGAGCGCGATCGCTGCCGCATGCGGAAACTGCCGTCGCGCGAGCCACCACCAGGCCACGAAAAGGCTCACCGCACATCCCCAGCATGCGACCACGACCAGGGGGCGGGCGGGCAGCAGACTCACCCCGCTGGCGATCCCGGTCGCGAGGGCTCCCGCCAGCGGCACCGCCGGCAGCCGGCGGGCCAGGCGGCCCAGCTGACGGCTGCGGAACCGGACGGACGGACGGGAGCTGAAACGGGGGAAGGCAACCATCCCCCCACGGTACACCAGCCGCCCCCTCATGCGAGCGTTTGGCCCTGTCGCCGCCTCTCTCCGGCAGGGCCGTCAGCGGCGGCGGGCCTGCACAATGCGGGGCATGCCGGCGTCGTCGGCCAGCGTCGCCGCGGGCTCCAGGTGCGGTGCGGCCTCGAGCACCTCCTCGGATGCTCGCTGCGGACCAATCTCCACCAGCAGCCAACCACCCGCCACCAGTCGGTCGGCGGCCATCGCGGCCAGCCGCTCCAGCGGCTCCACGCCGCGTGGCCCGGCCACCAGGGCACCACGAGGCTCGAAGTCGCGTACATCCCGCGGGAGCCCAGCAAACTCATCCTCACGAATGTAGGGCGGATTGCTGACGATCAGATCGAAGGTCGCTTCCTCAGGCAGGCCCGAGAGCAGATCGCCCTCAAGCACCTGCACCCGATCGGCCACGCCATGCGTCTCGACGTTTTCGCGAGCAATCGCCGCCGCCTGTGGCGAGATCTCGATGGCGGTGACCGACGCATCAGGAAGATGCCGGGCGAGGGCCACGGCAATCGCACCGCTGCCTGTTCCCACATCCACAATCCTGGCGGCAGCACGCCCGCGACAGAGATCCAAGGCTCGGACGACGAGCGACTCGGTCTCGGGCCGGGGCACGAGCACATCGCGGCTCACGCGAAACGGCAGCGAGAAAAACTCCTTGGTGCCGGTGAGATAGGCAACCGGCTCGCCATTTCCGCGCCGCTTGACGAGTTCGCGAAACGCCGCCCTTGGCTGATCCGCCACAACCTCATCAAACCGGGTGTAGAGCTCGATTCGCTGGCAGCCGAGCACCGAGGCCAGCAGCACCTCCGCATCGAGCCGCGGCGAGTCGGCCTCGCGGCCGCGGAGCCAGCCGGCCGTCCACTCGAGCAGGCGGCCCACGGTCCATTCCTCGGCGGGCGGGCTGCCTGTGGTCGATGGTGATGTCATGACGCGTCTGCGGCCTTACGCACTGGCCTGAACGGACGAACGAATCAACGCTCGCTCATGTTCGATGAGGGCATCGAGCACAAGCGTCAGTCGTCCAGCGAGCACCTGATCGAGCGTGAAGCTCTGATTGATACGATGGTCGGTGAGACGATTCTGAGGGAAGTTGTAGGTGCGGATCCGCTGCGAGCGGTCGCCCGAGCCGACCAGGCTCTTGCGAGCCGAGGCCCGTTTGTCGTGCTCGGCCTGCCGCTGCCGCTCATAGAGACGCGTTTTGAGCACCCGCAGCGCCTTGGCAAGGTTCTTGTGCTGGCTTTTTTCGTCTTGGCACTGCACGACGATGCCCGTCTCAAGATGCGTCAGACGCACGGCCGAGGCTGTCTTGTTGACATGCTGGCCGCCCGGCCCGCTCGCGCAGAAGAGATCTTTGCGGTACTCATCAGGCGAGATTGAGACTTCCACGTCTTCCGGCTCTGGCATCACCGCCACCGTGGCCGCCGAGGTGTGGATGCGGCCTTTGGTTTCCGTATCGGGAACCCGCTGCACCCGATGGCCGCCGCTCTCGAACTCAAGCCGACGAAACACATCGTCTCCGGAGATGCCCAGCACGATCTCCTTGAAGCCACCGAGCTCTGTCGGGCTGGCATCGAGCAGCTCGATCGTCCAGCCCTCCGCTGCAGCACAGCGACGGTACATCTCATAGAGATCGCGAACAAAAAGCGCCGCCTCATCGCCACCGGTGCCAGCTCGCAGCTCCATGATGCAGCGGCGGCGGTCGGCATCTTCGTCGGCTCCGAGCGAGTCGAGCAGGGTCTCCCACTGCTGTTCTCGCTTGACCTCGAGCTCTTCGAGCTCCGCCTCTGCCAGGCTGCGAAGCTCGTCGTCGTCGCCAGCGGCGAGTTCGCGGTTCTCGGCAACCTGCTTCTCGAGATCGAGCAGTCCGCGATACCGCGAGACAACACGCGCCAAGACGCCGTGTTCCCTGGCAACGGCCGCCATCTTCGGCGGGTCGGCCTGGATCACCGGATCTGCAAGATCCCGCTCAAGCGTCTCGAATCGAGCAAGCTTCTCCTCGAGTTCATCGCGCATGGTGGCGGTACCGACGGGTGTCGCACTCGACGACTCTTACGAGTCGGAGGCTGCGGCCGCCTTGCCCTTCTTGCGAGACAGGCTTGCGTAGCCCGCTCCGGCAAACTTGTTCTTGAACTTCTCGATCCGGCCGGCGGTGTCGATGAACTTCAGTTTGCCTGTGAAGAACGGGTGGCAAAGGTTGCAGATGTCGACCTTCAACTCAGGCACGGTGCTGCGTGTGGTGAACGTATTACCACAGCCACAACGCACGGTTGTATCGACGTAGTGAGGATGAATGCCGTCTTTCATGAAATCGCCTTATCTTGTCCGCGAAACACGTCGCGATCGGGAGCCCCACACGATAACCGCTCGTTGGCAGATCGGCAACGCTGGTCACACAAACATCCTCAGGGCGAGGATTCCTCCGCTGCCTCCGGGGCAACCAGCCGCAGGGCGGTGAGCCGACTGCCAAACCGCTGCGGCGATTCATCCGCCTCCAGCAGCTGCCGAGCCGAGTCGACCTGCCCGTCCGCCGCATAGGCTGCGGCGGCATTGATGCGGGCCGCATCGGCCCAGCGTCCCTCCGGGCTCTCTTCGAGAGTCATGCGATCGAGAAAATCGATGGCTGCCTCAAACTCGCCCTCCCTGAGCGTGACCACACCCAGAAAGTAGGTCGCATCTTCTTTCATCTGCCCCACGAGCCGCCGCAACAGATCGGCCTGCTGGGGTGGCATGCTGGAGAGGAAGCCGCGGATCCTGGTTTCGCTCGGCCTCGCCGCGAGGTAGGCAAACTTCGCTCCGCTGCGACCATCGAGCTCTCCGCGAAACTCGCGAACACGCGCCGTGAACAGCGGCCGGAAGAGCCGCGGCGGACCGTCGCCCGCGGGCTCGGGAAGCTGCACGGAGAGCGGGGCCAGCTCACGGGCGATTTCGGCCTGCAGCTCGGCGGGCTGCTCTCGCCGCATCCGTTCGCAGTGCCAGGGAAAGGCCCACAGCCCTCCGGGCACGTCCCCATCCTGCTGGAGCAGCCCCGCCGCCACCTCGGCCACGAGCGACGTGGCTGGCACGGCCAACGACATCGCGTTGCTGCCAACGAGCGACTTCTCCACAAGCAGCATCCGTCGCGACAGGCTGGCCGGAGAGGCGGCAACCAGCACGCCGAGCCGCTCCATGTCGCCGGCACGCACGGGGTAGCGGCGTTCCGGCAGGTCGAGCGCCTCGAGGATGGTGGGGTCGGCGGCTGCCTGCCGGACGGTGGCCACCCCTTCGCCACCGGGCCCGGGAATCGGCATCCCGTAGGTCGGCTCGTAGAGCCACAGCTCTCCCTCTGAGAGCACCGCTGGAACCCAGGGCACAAGCGGCGCATCAGCCGCATCGCCCCCCTCGGCCTGCGTGGCCAGCATCACCCCGCGGAGACCGGCATGCCGCAGCAGTTCGAGAAAGATCCAGCTCCGCTGCGCGGCACTCGCCCGTCCCGACAGCAGAATCTCGCCCTGCCGAAACCACCGCCTGCCCAGGTTGTCTGGGGTGGGCTGCATCGGCGGGTCCGACACGAGGGCCAGCGATCGGACCGTCCAGGTGAACAGCCGGTTGGCGATGTCCAGGTCGTCAACCGCCTCGCCGCGCACGCTGGCTGCGAGATCCGCCAGCCACCGCTGGTCGCGGAGGAAGGTCGGGTCGTCGACGGCGTCAAACGTCGATCCTGCCAGGGCCTCGGCGGGCATCCGCTCGCGAAGTTCTTCGGGAAGCCGGTCGATCAGCGGATCAGCTTCCCAAGGGATCTCGGCAACCCCTGCATGGCTCCACTGATTGAGGCGATCGAAGACCTGCTCGTAGGCCGCCGCCTCGTCGAAATCATCGAGCCGGCGAAGAACGCCGATCGCCCCGTCGAGCAGCTGCTTGCGAACTTCAGCAGGAACCACCGCAACCGCCCGCACGGTTTCATCCTGCCGAGCCGCTTTCGGCGTCGCCTGCCCACCGTCGCCGCAGCCCGCCAGACTCAGCAGCGACAGGCCAACCGCCAGCACCGTGCGTGGTGTGCCGTGCATCATGCATTGCCTCCAGCAACTCGAGCCTCATGAATCCGCAGCACGCGACCGAGCATGGCCTCAAACTGCCCCAGCGGCACCATGTTTGGGCCGTCACTCATCGCATGATCGGGATCGGGATGCGTGTCGAAAAAGTATCCGTCGACGCCCACGGCGGCGGCCGCGCGTGCCAGCGGCTCCACCAGGCTCCGGTCGCCGCCGGTTGCCCCGCCAAGGCTCGCTGGCCGCTGGACGGAGTGCGTGGCGTCAAAAATCACAGGCGTCCCTAAGGCCCGCATGGCGACGAGCCCTCCGAAATCGTTCACCAGCCGGCCATACCCGAAAAACGTGCCGCGCTCGCAGAGCATCACATCCCGGCAGCCGCCGGCAAGCAGTTTGGCCACGGCATGCTTCATATCTTCCGGGGCAAGAAACTGCCCCTTCTTCACGTTGACCGCCCGGCCGGTCGCCGCAGCCGCCAGCAGCAGGTCGGTCTGCCGACAGAGAAACGCTGGGATCTGCAGGAGATCACACACCTCGCCGGCAGCAGCCGCCTGCTCAGGGAGGTGCACGTCGGTGGTCACCGGGAGATCATGCTCGCGACGGACTTTCGCCAGCACGGCCAGCCCCTCATCGATGCCTGGCCCGCGATAGCTCGTCGCGCTGGTGCGGTTGGCTTTGTCGAACGAGGCCTTGAAGACGAGCTGGATCCCGAGGCGGTCGGCCACGGCATGCAGCGCGTCCGCGACCTGCATGCAGAGCGATTCACTCTCGATCGCGCACGGGCCGGCAATCACCAGCGGCCGCTCTCCAGGCCCGCATCGGGCCACACCGATCTCGGCGGGCAATCTGGGGGTCACTCCGGCTTCCTCTCGTTAGTCGTGGCACCTGGAGCCTGTTCGCGGCGGCGAGCTGGGCGGCCCCACGTCGTCAGGCGAATCCTAGCAGACTGTGGAACACGTCTGCCGCCGCAGGAGGCGGCGATCGGCGCCCCCAAAAAACCTCGCCCTTTGGGGGCGTCGCTCGAGTGGAAAAAGGACATGGAGGGCTCTATCCCACGGATAGCGAGCAGGAACGCCTCGCCGCACGCGCACCGCACGCGTGGGCCGGCGCGCCGCATTTTGCAACAGGTGTTGCATTTTGCAGCGCGCAAAATGCGTCACTCCCAGGGAGTGCTCCCGCGGCGGGACCGTCATCTCCTGGCGACACCGTCGTAAAAAAACTCTTTTTTCTCGGGAAAAAGCCGCCCCTGGCCCTTTCGCTGCGGCCGACGCAACTCTTTCGTCTGTTTTGGCACACCACGTGCATCTTCTTTTTCGGCAGTGGCGTATTCCGGCGCCACGTTAGGACCCACAAAGGTGGGGCCTCCGACTTTTTTCGAGTTCACGGTCGCCTTGCCCC
>CALCGM010000087.1 GCA_937900985.1 uncultured Planctomycetaceae bacterium
AGCCGGTCCTTGTATGCTCAGGATCGGCCCCACGCGGGCTCCGCGGCCCACCCTGCCCCGTCATCGAATCCAGCATGCCTGCTCCGCTTGTCATCACCGGCTTTGAAACCTTCGACCTGCGGTTTCCCACATCGCGAGAACGCGACGGTTCCGATGCGATGAATCCCGACCCCGACTATTCGGCGGCCTATGTGATCCTCACGACGAATGCCCACGAGGCGGGGGGCGAGGGTGGGCTCTGCGGCCACGGAATGACCTTCACGATCGGCCGCGGCAACGAGCTCTGCGTGCAGGCGATTGCATCGCTTGCGCCGCTGTTGATCGGGCAGCCGCTCGATGTCCTGATGGCCCGGCCGGTCGAGCTCTTCCGCAGGCTGACGGCCGACTCGCAGCTGCGGTGGGTGGGGCCCGAGAAAGGGGTGATTCACCTCGCGGCCGCGGCCGTGATCAACGCGGTGTGGGATCTCTGGGCCCGTGCGGCCGGCAAGCCGGTCTGGCAGCTGATCTGCGAGATGTCGCCGGAAGCGTTTGTTGCCTGTGTCGACTTCCGCTACCTCAGTGATGCCATCACGCCGACTGAGGCCCTTGAGCTTCTCCGCCGGCAGGCTCCCGGCAAGCAGGGCCGCATCGAGCAGCTGCTCGACGCCGGCTATCCCAGCTACACCACGTCGGCCGGCTGGCTCGGCTACAGCGACGACGCCCTTCGCGAGAAGTGCCGCGACCTCAAACGCCGCGGCTGGTCGCACTTCAAGATCAAGGTGGGCCGCGACCTCAGCGACGACCTCCGCCGCTGCCGAGTGCTGCGGGAGGAGATGGGCCCCGAGGCGAAGATGATGATCGACGCAAATCAGGTGTGGGATGTGCCGCAGGCGATCGCCTGGATTGGGGAGCTCGCCGCATTTGATCCCTGGTTTGTCGAGGAGCCGACACACCCCGACGACATCCTGGGCCACGCCGCCATCGCGCGAGCGATCGCCCCCCTGCGTGTGGCCACCGGTGAGATGTGCCACAACCGGATCATGTTTAAGCAGTTCATGCAGGCGGAGGCGATGCAGGTCTGCCAGCTCGATAGCTGCCGGCTCGGCGGCGTCAACGAGGTGCTCGCGGTGCTCCTGCTCGCTGCCCGCTTCGGCGTGCCGGTCTGCCCGCATGCTGGCGGTGTGGGCCTCTGCGAATACGTGCAGCACCTGAGCATGATCGACTTCGTCTGCGTGGCCGGCACCCACGCCGGCCGCGTGGCCGAATACTCCGACCACCTCCATGAGCACCTCTGCGAGCCGGTCGTGATGAACAACGGCTGCTACATGCCGCCTCAGGCCCCGGGCTACAGCGTGCGGTTTACCGAGGCCGCCCTCAGCGGCTTTGCCTGGCCGCGGCCAGCCGGCTGACGTGCAGGCAGCCAGTTGACGCAGGGTGTGTACGTATGTGTGCTGTCCTGCAGCTGGCTGGCTGATGACGCGGAACACTCAGTGATGTGGGGTGCGATGTGATGTGCGAGGAAAAGGAGCGCTTGGCCATGACCGGCATTGCTGAATCCGCTCTCCACTGAGGTGACCACCGCGATCTTACGCCGTTGCACGGCCATGCGACTCACAGCTGCCGGAGCAGCTGCGGGAGGTCTGCCACGCTCTCGATCACATGGTGGGCGCCGGCCTCGAGGAGCGTGGCGGTGATGGCGGCGAGCCGGGCCTGCAGCTCGTCATCGCTGAGGGCATCGGTCTCCGCGAGAGTGAGGCCGAGCAGGTTGCCGGTGCGGGAAACGCCGATGGTGGTGCAGCCGCTTCGCAGGCCCGCCTCGATGCCGACGAGCGTGTCGTCGACAACGACCACCTGCGGCGAGAGCGACACGCCCAGCCGCTCGGCAGCGAGCTGATTGAGCAGCGGGGCTGGTCGGCCCGCAGCGACCTCGTCGGCTGTGCAGGTGCAGTCGGGGGCGTAGCCCTGCCCCGCGGCGATCGGCTCGACCACGTCCATCAGCGGACGGGTGTAGCCGGTGGAGGAGCCGATGCGAGCGCCCATCGCCCGCAGCTCCTCCACCGCGGCAGCGACTCCCGGGATCACGTCGCTGCTGCGGGAGAGCACCTGCTTCTGCAGCGGCAGGAAGTCGGCATACATCGCGTCGATGTCGGCATCGCTGCAGTCGCTGCCATGCTGCTCCCGCCAGGCGGCGGCCACCCGTGGGCCGGCGGCGACCGTGGCGATGTGGTCTCGCTTGGCCCGTCCCATCGGCTCGCGGGCCTCGTCGGCGGTGATTTCCACGCCGCGGGCTGCAAAGATCGAGCGAAAGACCTCCGCGGGGCCGCAGCTGCCGTGGTCGACGGTGGTGCCGGCCCAGTCGAGGAGGACGGCGGTGGGAATCAGGCTCATGCGGAGGCTCCTGTGGTCTGGGGGCTGTGCTGCCACTCCCGCTCGGCGAGGCCGAAGGAGAGGGTCATTCCCGCCCCGCCAGGGCCGGTGCGGACGGACACACCGGGCAGCGGTTCGGCGGCGTAGTGCGTGGCGGCTGGATGCTTGGCGTAGATGCCGTGCCAGCGTCGGCTGATCTTCCAGCTCGGCAGGCTCAGGCAGCGGTGCAGCTCTCGCAGGATCAGCTCGTCGATCTCGGCGGAGTCGAACGGCGGAATGGCCTCGTCGTATTCATGCGAGTCGCCGAGGATCAGCTCGCCGGCGGCGTTTTGCGAGGCCATCACATGGATCCCGTAGCGGTCGAGCTCCGGCGTCTCGGCGGCGATGCGGTCTCGCAGCCGGGGCAGCGAGGGACAGACGTCAAAGGCCTTGTAGTGCCGCAGGGTCAGGCCGCTGGCGAGGTGCGTTCCCAGCCGCCAGCCGGCAGGCTGAGGCACGGTGGCGAGCATGTGCAGCTTGCAGCGGGTGAGGCCAGATGAGGCGAGCAGCTCGGGAAAGAGGGTTTCGAAGTCGGCCCCGCTGCAGATCAGGATCCGGTCGCCCGTCCAGCTGCTGCCATCGGCTGCCTGCAGACGGCCGGTCTCGGCCGCCACCACGGTGGTGTTCCAGCGAAACTCGACGCCGTGCTGCTCGGCGAGCCAGGCGGCAACGCCGGGAATCGCCTCGGTGGGATCGACGGCCAGCTCGGTGTTGGTTCGCAGGCCACCGAGCAGGCCTGCGGGGTTGGCCGCAGGGGTGGCGGCCTGCACGTCGGCAGCGGTGAGCATCTCCACGTCGTAGCCGAGGGCCGGCGCCCGCTCGGCAAACTCCTCCAGCACCGCCAGCTCGTCATCGCGGTGGGCCAGGTGAATCGACCCGCAGGGCTCGGCCCGAATGCCGGCATGCTCCGCAGCCATCAGCCAGCGGCGGCGACTCGCCAAGGCAGCCTCGTAGGCTTCGCCAGCGACCTGCCCGATCGGCCAGACCATGCCAAAGTTGCGAATCGAGGCGGCCACGGCCCGCGGCGACCGCTCGAAGACCGTCACGCGATGCCCCTGCTCCGCGGCCATCCACGCGTGGGCCAGGCCCATGATGCCCGCACCGACGACGCCGACCGACAGCTCACTCGACATTGACACTTCGCTCCCTTGGGGAATGCCTCAAAACACACGCTGTGCCCGCAGACCATCGGATACCGATGTGAGAATCGTGTGTGGGCCCCGCTTGAGAGGCCGATGGATGGCGGTCGCATCATACGATGTCGCCGACGGCTGCGACGAGCAGCCGCAGGCCCGAGCCTCTTGTCCATTTTTGAGACGCCCCCATGAGCGACGCCCCGCACTCAAGCGCCCCTGATGACCGCGATGACC
>CALCGM010000088.1 GCA_937900985.1 uncultured Planctomycetaceae bacterium
CCCTCGACACCCTGGTTGTCGCCGGCTGCATCGCCACCCTGCAGCTGGTCCCTGGAGCGGTCCTCTGCTGGTGCCTCGCCGTTGGCCGCACGCTGGTGAAGCGGACGGAAGACCGCTCGAAGGCGATGCTGCGTTCGGTCGCCGGCAAACAGCCCCAGTCGGTGTGGCTCGTCAGGCAGGGCGTGGAGATTCGCGTGCCACTCGAGCGGCTTGAGCAGGGTGATGTGATCGTCGTGCACACCGGCGAAGTGATCCCGGTCGACGGGATCGTGGCTGAAGGCCTGGCAACGGTCGACCAGCAGACGCTCACCGGCGAGGCGGTGCCTGCCGAGAAGGGTGCCGGTGATCGCGTCTTCGCTTCGACGGTGGTTGTCGGCGGCAAGCTCTTCGTGGCAGTCGAAGCCCGCGGTGCCGAAACGGCTGCTGCCCGCATCCGCACGATCCTGCACAACACGGCAGGCCACCGCCTCTCCCGTCAGGCCGCCGGCGAACGGCTGGCAGACAAGGCCGCAGCCCCGATGATTGCCCTGGGCGCCGTTGGCTACGCCACGATCGGGCCGACCGCGGCCGTGGCCATCGTCAATGCCGACCTGGGCACGGGCATCCGTCTGGCCGCCCCCACGGCGATGCTCAGTTCGATCGCGCTGTGCGCGAGCAAAGGCATTCTCGTCAAAGACGGCCAGGCGCTCGAACGCTTCGGCCAGATCGACACCGTCGTGTTTGACAAGACCGGCACACTCACCAGCGAGCGGCCCAACGTGGGCCAGATTCAGAGCTGTGGCAGCTGGCATCCTGACGACGTGCTGAGATATGCCGCGGCCGCTGAGCAGAAGTTTCACCACCCGATCGCCCTGGCCATTCGCCAGGCAGCCGAGGCCCGCCGGCTCGACCTGCCGGCAACGGCCGCTACCGAGTTTCGCGTGGGGCTGGGGATCACCGTCTCTGCCGACGAGCGGAGTGTGCACGTGGGGAGCCGCCGCTTCCTGGAATCGGAAGGGATCGCCATCGACGCAGGTGTCGGTGCACGGCTTGCCCGAATCCATGCGGCGGGCAACAGCGTCGTGATGGTGGCGATCGATCGGGAGCTTGCCGGCCTGATCGAACTCGAGGCCGCTGTCCGCCCGGAAGTGGAGTCGGTCGTGGCCGGCCTCCGAGCCCGTGGCATCACGCACCTGGCAATTCTGTCTGGCGACCACGACGCCCCCACGCGACGGCTCGCCGAGCAGCTCGGCATCGACATGCACTTCGCCGAGGTGCTGCCCGAACAAAAAGCCGCTGCCATTGCCCAACTGCAGAACGAGGGCAAAACGGTCTGTTTCATCGGTGACGGCATCAACGATGCGATCGCCCTGAGGAAGGCTGATGTCTCGATCTCGTTGCGGGGCGCCGCGAGCATCGCCACCGACACCGCAGACATTCTGTTTCTCGATGAGGGCCTCAGTCGCCTCTGTGAGCTGCGCGACATCGCCTGCGACCTCGACCGCAACGTGCGGCGTAGCTGGCAAATGCTGGTGGTGCCCAACGCCGTCTGCGTGGCCGGCGTGTTTGCGCTCGGCTGGGGCGTGATGGCCAGCGTGGTCCTCAACAACCTTTCGGCGCTCGCGGCGCTGGCCAATGGCCTAGTCCCGATGCGGAAGGCGATGGCTCTCGAGCAGGCCCGCGGAGCCCGAACACCAACGCCCCCGCGTCCGATGCTGCGAATCGCCGAAGGCTCGGCCACCGTCCGTGCCCATGAGGCACATCTCGGCGACGGTCATCCCGCGGCGGCACACGGTGTGGCCGCACCGACGAGGCTTCGCCCCCGACTCGCAAACCTCACCATGCGTCACGACACCATCCCCCGAGACTGAGCAGGCCCAGCATGACACGACCAGCCCCGCCGTCCGCCACCAGCGGCCTCTCGCTCCGGATCGACACTGCCCGTCGACGGATCCGCCTGCGTTCCCCTCTCCTCTCTCCGGTTGACCACGGCTATCGGACGAGGCTCCTCTGTCGCGTGCTGGCATGCCGCGACGTGGAGGGCGTCGATCTCAACACCGCCATCGGCGAGGCGGTGCTCAGGCTTGCTGACCCTGACATCACTGGACGCAGCCTGCAGGCCACGCTGGCGGAGCTGTCTGCAGGTATCCGCGGCGACCGGGCAAGCCTGGCCCCGGAGAGCCTCCCGAGAGACTGTCTGCGGCGAGGCGTGGTGAGCATTTCCCGCTACGCAGGCCAGCTCTCAACCTGGCAGATCACCCTGGATTCCCCGGGCCGCATGCGGCTGCGGCATCCTGAGCTTCGCCGCGACCGGGCGTTCACCAGAAGTGTGGAACGGGTGCTGATTGCCATGCCTGGAGTTCGCCAGGCAAGGATCGGACGATGGAGGAGCGAGGTCACCGTGCACCACGACTCAGAGGTGCTTGAAGCCGGTCCGCTGATCTCCATCCTGCAGCACATGGTCGACACCCGTGCGGCGATGCCTGCGGTCTCGTCTCCGGGAAAAATGCTCGCCTCGACCTGCACGCTCGGCCTCGCCGCTGCCACCGACTTCGTGCTGCCAGGGCTCGCACCGCTGACGTCGCTCGTCCTGGTGGGCAAGAACGCCGGCACCCTCTCGCGGGCCGCAGGCGACACCATGCGACGGCATGTCGGCATGCCCACCGTGATGACCGCGATCCTGATCGGCACGCTCGCCACGGGCCAGTTCATGGCCTCGGGGATCATGGCCTGGTCTTACGACTTCTGGAAGCGACGGCATCGCCGCGATGTGGAGAGCGAGCGTCGGCTGCTGCTGGAGGATGCCGCTCCGCTGCCTGAGTGCTCGGCGCTGGTCGACGCCGAGGGCCATGTGCATGTGGAGCCGGTTCAGGCCTCGCACCGTGGCAGCTTCGTCCAGGTTCATGGTGAGCAGATGGTGCCGCTCGACGGGCATGTGGTGGAAGGATCGGCCATTGTCGATGCCCGCTTCCCCACCGGCCGTGCCGGTGTGATCATGCTCGCGGCAGGGGATCGGGTGTTTGCCGGCACGCTTGTCTTGGAAGGAGGCATCACCATCCAGGCGGACCGCGACGCCCACGAAAGCCGCATCGCCGGGGTTGCCCGGGCGATCGGTCAGGCCACGCAGCTGCTGCCCGGGCGGCAGGCCCCCACCGCCCGAGCCGAGAAGTATGCCGAGGGCTTCGCCGGCCCCACGCTGGCCACGGCGGCCTTCGGACTGCTGACTGCCGACATCAGCGCCGCCATTGCCGTGATGCGGCCCGACTACGCCAATGCCGAAGCCGTGTCGGTGTCGCTTGCCGATCTCGACGCGGTCTCCACCGCCATCGAGCGGGGCTGCGTACTCAAGACTGCTGGCCATCTCGACAGGCTCGCGACAGCCGACACGCTGCTGCTGGTCGACCACCCCTCGCTCTGGCAGAAGCGGCTTGAATGTCGATTGATTCCGCTGATCGACGAGTCGGTCGATGGCGTGGCCGGCCCGTCGACCACCGAGGCGATCCGCTGGGCAGCAAGTCTCGCTCGCCACCTCGCCGACGATCGGGCCGACGCGGCGGCCGACGCCGCACGCGAGCGGGGCCTCTCGCTGCTGACCATGCTCCCCGAGCGATTTGGTGACGATGGCGGCCTGGCAATCACAGCCCGTGTCCATGGCCGCACCCTCACCCTTCGTGAACAGCCAGCCTCCTCGGCTGTCCCTGCGGACCTCGTTCTGGAAGTTGACCAGCAGCCTCACCTTCGCCTGACCTTCTTCGCCGGCCCGCGGCTGCGGGCAAGTGATGCCATCGACCAGCTGGCCCACGCCTGCGACCAGGTGAGCCGCCAGCCGATGCGGGTGGTGCTGCTGACGGGCGATGGGGGAGCCGAGGCAGCCGAACGGACTGCCGCCTTGCATGCCGAAACCTGGGAGACCGCCGTCAGCGACGCCGCCATCACCGCCGTGATCCGTCGTCGACAAGCGGCCGGCGAGAAGGTGGTGCTGGCTGCAGCCTGCGGCTCGATCCCCACAGCAGCCACCGCCGCGTCGGTGGCGATTGAGCTTGGTGGCGAGTCGGTCGAGGTGATGGCGTCGCCCGCCGGTGTCGTTGCGTTGGCGGGCGAACTCTCCTCGTTGGCAGACCTCGTGATCGCAGCCAGACAGCGCAACGAGCGGCTCGCGAGATCGCGGAAGATTTCGCTGCTGCCCAACATGGCCTGCGTCGCAGGGGCGTTTTTGTTTGGCTTCACGAGCCTCGTGGTAGCGATCGTGAGCAACCTCGGCACGTTCGGCAGCTACACGATCTCAACGAGGTCGCTCCATGCCACCCGGCGATCGTTCTGGCTCCGCCACCGCATGCCGACCAGACTCGACCACACAATGCTCACACAGCCATTGCCTGCGACGACACTCAACCCGGGGCCGACGAGGCGATTGCCCCTCGAGCCGCCCCACCGCACGGAGAACTCCGCCCATGCCTGACACCATCGAGCACGCCCCCGTGCCCGCTCCTTCAGCCCCGCCGGCGGCCAACCCCGGCCCGCCGCAGGAAGGCACGCCGAAGCTGCAGAAGAAGGATTTCGACGAACTCAACGAGCGGCTCCTGGCGATGCCCCGCGATGTCGGCTGGCTGATGGTGTCGATCGGCGTGATGGGGGTGGCCCTGCCCGGCATCGTGGGAACCCCTGCCCTGCTCGCTGGCGGCCTGATGCTCTGGCCGAAGGGCTTTCGAGCGGTCAACTCGTGGGTCCGCAAGCGGTTTCCCAAGACGCATGAGCATGGCGTCGAGCAGCTGATCCGCTACCTCGATGACATGGAGCATCGCTACCCCACCCAGGGGAAACGCTGACGCGTCGTGCGAACTTTCGATGAGCCCGACAGACAAACTTGAATAGCCTCCGCCGCGGAAACAGACTGAACCACAGAGATCGACAAACATCCCGCCACGCGAGGAGCAGAGACGAATCATGGAGACGAGCACACCGGAATCCGCGGCCAACGGTCGCCCTTTGAGCGACTACGAAGCCCTGCAGGTCCGCCAGATTGCTGAGTGGAAAAGCACGGCTCCCAGCCGCATCTCCGAAATCGTCGACGTCGCCACCTCGCCGTTGACCTGGCTGGTCGGCCACTTCATCCCCAAGAAGGTGGTCACCAAGCTGGTGACCTCAATGGAAGCGGTTGCCGAAAAGGCTGATTCCCAAGAGGAGGTGATGCAGGCCGCGGAGGTGGGCGACATCCTCGACCTGAAAAACGCGTCGCTGGAAAAATGTGACCGACTCGCCATGCAGTTTACGGCCCGCGCCGAACGGTTTGCGGTCGTCGAGTCGACGGCTGCCAGCCTGGGGGGGCCGCTGTTTCACATCCCGCAGCAGCTGATTGCCGCCCTGCGATCGATCATGCGAATCGGCCACTGCTACGGCTATCCGTTGACACGACCGGTGGACCGGCTGGTCGTGATTGACATCCTTGAGATTGCCATGGTGCAGCAGCCTCCCGAGCGGCAGCAGGTGCTCCGCGAGCTGTTCGAGGCAGCCGCCTCGCGAGAATCGTCCCTCGAAGGCGAAGCAGACCTGATCGCACGCACCAGCCGCAATCTGATCGCCGAGGAGGCGCTCGACCTGGTGCCGATGGTCGGCCCAGCGGTTGGCTTTCTCTTCGACAGCAAGTTCATGCACTCAGTCGACGAGACGGCCCGTCGCGTTTTCCAGGAACGGTGGCTTCGCCACGGCGGCCTTGTCGCCGAGATTCCGCCGGCCCCTGAGGTGCACCGAGCCAGCAGCCTTGGAGAGTTTGGCCTGGCGCTGGGACAGCTGCTCTACACGAGCGGTGCGATCGTCGGCTTTACCGTCACCTTCCCCGGTGCGTTTGTGCAGAAACTTGTCGGCCGCAGGCGTTCGCCGGTCAGCCTCGGCTGTCGACACGGCACCGACCGGGCCGTCGGGGATGCCCGCCACTTTCTCTCCGGCATGCAGAGTTCGTACCAAGAAAACATCGACGGCCTCGCTGCCGAGCCGGCAACCTGATCCCCGCAGACTCAGCCCGAATTCCGTAGTCGATTTATTTGCAACCCACTCGAGGTGGTACTAGAGTCGAGGGAACACCTCGCTGTCCCGCCTGTCTTCTCTGGTTTACCAAAGGATTCCACCGCCATGACCGACGAAACCATGCCTGAAACCGCTCCTGAAGCAGCAACAGCAGCAACGGCTGCTCCCGCTTCTTCGGATCCACTCTCCGCTGTTGCCGACGCCATGCAGTCTGCAGCCTCGAGCGTCAGCGAGGGGGCGTCAGCCGCCACGTCCGCAGCACAGAAAGCGCTGCCTTCGGTGGGGCTGTTTGCCAACCGCCTGGTCTACACGACCTGCTACACGGTGTCGTACGGCGTGGTCTTCCCGCTGGCGCTCGTCGCCCTGGCGGTGCCCCAAAACAACCCGCTCGTCCATGGCATGGTGGATGGCTCGCGAGCCGCCCGCAACAAGGTGGACGAGATCCTTGGTGGTCAGACCGATGCGGAGACGTCGCCCGCCTCCTGAGCGAGGAGGGACGGCGGTCACGAGGGTGGTCCGACAGACGTGTCTCCACCGCTCGTGAGACGGGCAAGGTTTCGTGACGATGACGCTGTGGCCGAAAGGCTTCGCCACGCTTCCTGCTGCCGCTGATGGTCGTGCAGAACCGCATCTGCCGACCGGGCCGATGCGGCGAAGTCGGCGAGGAACGGCTGTATGAGATCGGCTTCCCGCAGGGATGCGGCCAGCTGGCCGATCTCTCGCTCGACTCCACGAGCCGCCCAGGCGATGGCCGCCTGCCGCAGCGCAAGCCCCCAGAGCACAAGCCAGACCACGGCTTCAGTGATGAGCCCTCCTCGGGATTCTCCGAGCCAGAGCCGGCCGTGAAAAAAGTCCCAGGCCGCCCGCGCGAGCACAGCCACCAGCACGGCATCAAACAGCAGCTCAAGGCCAACCCGCAGCCAGGTTGTCTCCAGCCGAGTGCGGCAGCCCGCGGCCGCCTTTCGGATGCCGGTCGTCAGCCACCGCTGGGCTCGCTCGAGCGCCATCGCCACGGCGGCATCCTCAGAGGGCTGCTGAGGCCTCGCTGCCTGGATCGCCGGTGCTTCCATCGCAGCCCGCCGAGCAAGCCCAGCCAGCACGCTCCGCGACTGCTCCACCTCCGCATCATCAAGGCCCAGGGCTTCCTCAAGCGGGTCGTCGGCGGCAGCCGCAGCAGGCCCATCAGACACCGTCAAACTCGGCACCTGCCCTGCCAGCGTGCGGCCGACCAAGCCCGAGAGCTGTCGGCGGCTTTTGGGCAGCCAGCCGGCAACCTGACGAACCAGCTGCAGGAACCAGCCGAAAGCGCCGCCCTGCCACTGCTGCTCGAGCTCACGTCCGGCCAGCTGTCGCCAGCCGAGCCGAGCCTGCCGCAGCTGCCGGGCAATCCCATCAACCAGCAGGGCTTCCAGCCGTTGTGTCTCGCGGCTGACGCCACGCAGAAGTTCGTCGAGCGGCCCGCGGATCGGCGCCAGCCGCTCATGGCCTCGGTCGAGAAACCAGCCGGCGAGCTCGAGCCCGCCGTTGCGGCGAAGTCGATCCGCGTCACGGCAGGCCAGTTCGCCGGCGATCGCCGTCTGGAGTTCTGCAAAGGCCGGATCCACCGGCTCTCCCCGCTGGACGTGGCGAAAGGCCTCAAGGCCGTCCACGCGATAGATCATCGGCACGACAAATCCCTGCCGCTCGAGATCCTGCTTCCAGTCGTCGCGGATGTCGGGATCCCGCGACGCATGCGTCTGCACAAACAGCAGCGGCCGCCCTGGTGCAAAGGCCGCCAGCTCACGGGCCACGCGAAAGGAGCGATACTTCTGTGCCGTCGAGACCACCATCAGCACATCGCACAGGGGGAGGATCTGCTCAAGCCTGTCGCGGTTTCCCAGATCGCCCGACGCGACCTGAGGGGGCCGCCCGTCAGCAGGCAGCGTGTCGCCCTGGGTGTCTGGATCGGGGCAGTCGACCAACACGATCTCCGCAACGGCAGCGGCATCCGTCGGCACCACCGTGGCGCCGATCGCCTTAGCCGGAAACCAGCTGAGGTCGGCATCCGCAGCAGCCACCACGACGGGCCGCACCGTCGTCGGCCTGGCCACGTCGCTGGCCTCCGTCACATCGCGACCGGCGAGCGCGTTGACCAGCGTGCTCTTGCCGGTGCCGGTTCCCCCCAAGACTCCCACCACCAGGGGCCGCCCCAGCTCATCGAGCGATGCGGTCAGCCGCGGGCCCACCTCCTGCCACAGCTCCGCGATCGACGCGGCGGGCGGCCAGGCAGGAAGCGACTCAACCCACACCGCCAGAGCACGCACACAACGGGCGAACTCGTCAGACTCGCCAGCCCGCGTCTCCTCGGCGGTGTGCTGCGGCTCGCTCATGCGGGCTCCCCTCGAGCAAGGTCGGCGGTCAGCTGGGCAACGAGCCGACGCGCCTCCTCAATCTCCAGCCGACGGCCCATGTCGGCCCGCGACTCAAGCTGCTCAAGCGTGTCTCCCATCACCACCTCGTGGATCATGGTGGCCAGCAGATCTCCCCGCTCAGCCGCCCAGCCGGCGAAGAGCCGCTCGAGCAGCGGCTTGATTCCCGCTGCGGTCGCTTCCAGAGCGGTTTCACCTGCCAGCGACGCCGCGGCGGCCACCACGAGGTCGCCAAGGTTGTGGACAAACACCGAGAGGCCGCCTGCCGCCGCAGCTGCCGGCGGCACGACCGCAGCGCCCGCAAGCCCGAGGCCCACGGTCACCGCCGGCCTCGCCACGGCCCCCACATTGAGCGCCGTGAGAATCAGCCGCACCGTGCCTGGATTGTCTCGCTCAAAGCGATCGAGCTCCTCTCGGACAAACGTCGTGTAGTCCCGCGAGATCAGCGGCATCGCCGCATGCCGCCTTGCCAGTTCGTCAAACCAGGCCTGGCGGTCACCATCGGTGAGCACGGGCTTGAGCGCTGCCTCCAGCTGGGGATGCTCCCGGGCGGCGGTCGTCAGCCGGTCGAGAAAGTCGCCCAGGGCTGCCTTGAGTGCGGAGAGTTCTTCGGCGGCATGATCGGCCTGACGCTGCGCCTGATCGGGTAGGATCCCCAGCCGTCGTCCGGCCCAGCCTAGGCCCCGGCCGGCAACGCGGTAGACGCGGCTGACCGTCAGGTCAAAGCCCGAGCGCTTGGGCTCGAGCCACGCCCAGACCTCATTCCAGACCAGCTCCCGCGGCACCGGCGGCAGCATGATGCTCACGGTCACGCGGCGAGCGAGCAGGCCACACGCCGCTCGCCAGGCTTCCGCCATCTGCACGAGCCGATCGAGCCAGGCCGGCACTCCATGGTCGGCATCAACGACCACCTGGAGGGCTCCTCGCATCGCCTCCCACTTGACCTCGAGATAGTTGCTGGCCGCCAGTCGCTCGACAACCGCACGCCCCGTCAAACCACCGGGCTGTGCATCAGCCCGCCCGATGGCGTCGCCACAGCCGAGTTCCTCGCTGACATCGTAGAAGCGTGGCTCCCCCTGCTCGGCAGCCTGGCGATCCCAGGGAATCACAAACACCGCCTCGGCCCGCACGCCCGTGCCGGCAGCAAACCCAGCCAGCCAGCCCGCGAGCCGTGGCCGCTGTTCCGGCCACTCGAGCATGTTGAAGACGACGATCACCTTCTTTCCCGCTCGAGCCGCCTCCTGAAAAAACTCACGGACAGCCGCGTCGTTGTATTTCTGCTGCGTGAGCACGGCGACGAGCAGGTCGGCGGCATTGCGGACGAGTTCTGCCCGAGCCCAGTTGTCGCGGAGCGTGCCGTCAATGTCGGGGGTGTCGAGCAGGGCCAGCCAGCCGGGCTGGTGGCCTGTCGTTTCCGGCCGCACAAACAGGAGATGCTCCTCCGCATCCGTGAGGGCATCGTCGTCACTCATCCAGGGCCGCACCGAGAACCCCGGAAACAAGGCCGCCATGTCGACCTGCGACGCACGAGCCTGGGGAACGCTTGCCACGGGATGCCGGGTGCGGGCGGCCTCCAGGATCGACCGCGAAAGCGGCATGCCCGCCAACGCATTGGCGATCAGGCTCTTGCCGGTGTTGGTTCCTCCACAGACGGCTGCGACGAGCACTGGTTCGCCAGCCACCTGCGGCCTGAGCTTTTCAAAGAGCTGGCCCCGCCAGGCGGCATCCTCTGACGAATCAGCGCCGATTCCGGTCGCGGCCGCATCGAGAGCCTCCACGGCAGCACACAGCGCTGCCACGCGCTCAGCCCAGGCGGCGTAGGTGGAAGGCGTCTGATCCATCGCAGGAACCCGCGTGCGCGGACCTCGTTTGCCGCTCTCTGGCGAACGGCTTACACTCAAAAGCCTTCCCTGGGAGCCTCGCTGCTGCGGCCGTGTGGTGGTGCGTCCTGTCGCAGGACAGGCCACAACCTGGCAGGCGTCTGCTCCGGGAACGCGTGCCCCACTAGCGTACAGGGCCCGACGGCAGAGGGCCCAGAGGATCGCGTCTCAAACACCAGTACGGCCCGACCTGGTGCCGATGGAAACCAAGTTCTGATGCTCGAACGACGACCCATCTTTCCCGGTGTGATCGAGATGAACCACCAGGCGGGGTGGCGGATCGGATGCAACGTCTACCTGG
>CALCGM010000089.1 GCA_937900985.1 uncultured Planctomycetaceae bacterium
CGTGCTCGACACCAGTGCTGTCGCCCAGCTCGGAGCGATGGCCGAGGTCGCCGCCGGCATGCGCGACCGGGTGCTGGTGATCGATCATCATGTCAGCGAAGACGACATCTCCGACCGCTGGTTTAAAGACACCGCCGCCGAAGCGACCACCCGCATCGTGTCGGAGATCCTGATGCGGCTGCGGGTGCCCTTGACGCCGGAAATCACCACGCCCTTGTTTGCCGGCCTGGCCACCGACACCGGCTGGTTTCGCTTCCCCAACGCGACTGCCGAGACCTTCCGCGTGGCCGCACGGCTGGTCGATGGCGGCGCCAGCCCCACCCAGATCTACAAGGATCTCTTTGAGCAGGAAACGCTCGCCCGGCTCCATCTCGTGGGTCGCACGCTCGCCGGCGCGACCGCCAGCCACGACGGCAAGGTGATCGTCAGCTCCGTCACGCAAGACGACTTCAAAGCGACTGGCGCGATCCGCAGCGATACCGAAGACCTCGTCAACCAGACCCTCACCGTCAAAGGGACGCAGCTCGCGGCGATCGCCATTGAGCAGGCCGACGGCACGGTCAAGGCAAGTTTCCGCAGCCGTTGTGACATCGACTGCAGCAGCCTCGCTGGCACCTTTGGCGGAGGCGGCCACAAGGCGGCTGCTGGCGCCACGCTGCAGGGGCCCTTCGATGCGGCCTTTGCGGCAGTCAAGGGAGCCGTCGACGAAGCCTGGAGCCGCTACGCGGCATCCGCCGGGGCGTCGTCGTAGCCACCGCACGCCAAACACTGCGATTTCGAGAAACCCGCGCCCCAGTGAGGATGCTATGGATGATCCAGCTCCCGTGCCCCCACCGGCAGACGCACGCCGGTCGTTTCTCGCCAAACTGATGGCGATGGTCGGCGGCGGCCTGGCCACGCTCACCCCCGTGGCGGCCGGGGTGTGGATGACGCTCGACCCGCTCCGTCGCAAGTCGTCAGCGGCAAGCTTCCTGCCAATCACCAAGGTCGAGAGTGTGCCCGACGATGGCCTTCCCCGTCAGTTTCCGGTGATCGCCGACCGCACCGATGCGTGGACGGGCTTTGAGGCCGAGCCGATCGGGGCGGTCTACCTGCGGCGTGAACAAGGCTCGGACACGATCGAGGCCTTCTCAGCAACCTGCCCGCATGCAGGCTGCTTCATCGAACTCGACAAGCGTGACCGCTGCTTCCGCTGCCCGTGCCACAACAGCGCCTTCACCCTCGACGGTGGCATTGTCTCGCCGAGCCCCAGCCCGCGGACGATGGACGCCCTTGAGTGTGAGGTCCGCGACGGTCGGGTGGCCGTGAAGTGGGAAAACTACTACTCCGGAATAGCTGAAAAGGTGGCCCGGCCATGAGTGATGCCCCCGCTCCCCGCACACGCCGCGGCCCGCTGGCGAAGCTGGCCGACTTTTTCGACGACCGCACCGGCTATCGTGCTGTGGTGCATGAGGCACTCTACGAACGCGTGCCTGGCGGAGCTCGCTGGCGGTATGTCTGGGGCAGCACGCTGGTCTTTGCCTTCGTTACGCAGATGATCACCGGGCTCGTGCTCTGGTCGAGCTACTCCGCCAGCGCCCAGACCGCCTGGGAGAGCGTCTACTTCATCCAGCACGAGATGGCTGGCGGCTGGCTTGTCCGCGGCATCCATCATGTGATGGCCCAGGCGATGGTCGTGCTCTTAGCGCTGCATCTCATGCAGGTGGTGATCGATGGTGCCTACCGAGCCCCCCGCGAGGTCAACTTCTGGCTCGGGCTGATCCTGATGAAGCTGGTGCTGGGCATGGCCCTGACCGGATACCTCCTGCCGTGGGACCAGAAGGGCTACTGGGCCACCCGCGTCGCGACCAATCTCGCGGGCCTGGTGCCCTTGATCGGGCCATCGCTGCAGCAGCTGGTTGTGGGCGGGCCTGACTACGGCCACCACACCCTAACCCGTTTCTTCGCACTCCACGCCGGCTTTCTCCCCGGCACGCTGATCGCTTTCCTTGTGGTGCACCTGACCCTCTTCCGCAAGCATGGCCTCTGCGCAAAGCAGCCGATCACCAAGCCCGACTGCATGTTCTGGCCAGATCAGGTGCTCAAAGACGTGGTCGCCATGCTGGCGGTGCTGGCGGTTGTGCTGGGCGTGATCCTGCTGCCAGCGGTGCGGGCGATGGTTGAAGGCCGGCCGATTGTGCCAGGCGAGCTCGGCGCTGAGCTGGGAGCCCCCGCCGATCCGTCGCAGCCCTACGCCGCCGCCCGCCCGGAATGGTACTTCCTGTTTCTGTTTCAGTTCCTCAAGGTCTTCGAAGGCTGGGGGGCCGACGGCGAGTTTCTCGGAGCAATCGTGGTGCCCGGCGTGCTGCTCGGCATGATGTTTCTGATGCCGCTGGTCGGCCGCTGGAAGCTTGGCCACCGCTTCAACGTGCTCTTCACCGTGGCGATCCTCGTGGGAGCCGGCCTGCTGACGGCCATGGCCCTTCGTGAGGATTACGCCGCCGCCTGGGCCGACCGGGAGGCCTACGCCGACGTCGAGCAGCTGATCGAAGAGACGGGCAACGACCCGGAGAAGATTGCGGCGACCCTCGGCAACGACGAGGCGAGGATCGCCGAGTTCCAGGCGAAGGCCCACGAGCTTGAGGAGATCCGCCGCTCCGAAGCCTTCTTTGCCGCCGTCAAACAGGCAGAGGCGGAGGCCCACCGCGCGGTCGAGCTTGCCGGCCGCCCGGAGCGGATTCCGCCAGGCGGTGCGCTCGAGCTGATCCGCACCGATCCACTCTCACAGGGCCCGATTCTCTTCGCCCAGCACTGCAGCAGCTGCCATGCCCACGTCGATCCTGCCGCCCCTGAGGCCGCGGAGCTGATGGCAGCGTCGTCGGCGGCAAACCTCTCTCGCTTCGGCTCAGCTGCCTGGGCTCGCGGTCTGCTCGATCCGGAATTGGTGGCTGGGCCGGCCTACTTCGGCAACACCGCCCACGCCGAAGGCGACATGGTCTCGTATGTCACCAACGACATGACCGATCGCGACAGCTGGAGCGAGGAGCAGATCGAGGCGGTCGCTGTGGCCCTGGCTGCTGAAGCGGCCGTGGTGGACGACGAGCCGCTCGATCCGGCGATCGTGGAGCAGGGCAGGGCGCTGATGGCTGACGAGGAGCGGTGCGGCAGCTGCCATCATGCTGGCGACAACGAAACCGAAAACGGCTACGCCCCCGACCTGGCCGGCTGGGCTGGACGTGAGTGGCTCATCGGCATCATCACCGACCCGAATCACGAGCGGTTCTACCCGGAAACCAACGACCGCATGCCGAGCTTCGGCGTCGCCGAGGAGGGAGGCGTGCCCGCCTTGTCGGCCACGCAGATCGGACTGCTCGCCGACTGGCTGCGTGGCGAGTGGTACCGCGGTGAGTGAGCCGAGTCACTCCATGCCGCCGAGCACCGTGGCCCGGGCGACCCGGCCCACGCCGAGCATGTAGGCAGCCGTCCGCAGCGGCACCTGCCGCGACTGGGCGAGCTGCCAGGCTTGCTCAAAGGCTTCGCCGAGAATCCGATCGAGTTCCTGCCGGACGCGGTCGATGCCCCAGCGGTAGTGCTGCCGGTTTTGCACCCATTCAAACCAGCTGGCGGTAACGCCGCCGGCATTGGCAAGGATGTCGGGGAGCACGGGGATGCCACGCTCAGCGAGGACGGCATCGGCGGCGGGTTCCACCGGGGCGTTGGCTCCTTCGATGATCGCCCGAGCTCGCACTGCATCGACGTTGGCGGCCGTCAGCACGCCTCCGAGGGCCGCGGGAATTAGCACATCCACGTCGAGCGACAGCAGTTCGTTGTTGGTGATCGCATCGGCACCGGGAAAGCCGGCCACGCGGCCGTCGTTGTCGTGCGCGTAGCGAGCGAGTTCCATCACATCGATGCCGTCGGTGCGGAAGAGGGCTCCTGAGGCATCGCTGATCGCGACCACGCGACACTCGGCATTCTTCAGAAACATCGCTGCGTGCGAGCCGACGTTGCCAAACCCCTGCAAAGCGATGGTCGTTCCTGGCACCCGCAGGCCAAGCCGACTGAGCAGTTTGAGCGTGAGAATCCCCACCCCACGGCCGGTGGCCTCTTCGCGGCCGGCAATCCCGTGATACTCGACGGGCTTGCCGGTCACACACGCCGGAGCAAAGCCGTGGTAGTGGCTGTATTGGCTCATATACCAGGCCATCTCCGTGGCGCTGGTTCCCATGTCGGGAGCGGGAATGTCGCGATCGGGGCCGACCAAATCGTGCATCACATCCACGAAGCGGCGGGTGATCCGCTCAAGCTCGCGGCCGCTGTGGGCCCGCGGGTCAATGGAGACGCCCCCCTTGGCGCCGCCGTAGGGAATGTCGACGACAGCCGTCTTCCAGGTCATCAGCGAAGCGAGCGCCCGCACCTCGTCGAGATCGACCTGAGGATGATACCGCAGCCCTCCCTTCATCGGCCCGCGAGCATCGTTGTGCTGCACCCGGTAGCCGATGAAGCTGGCAATCTCGCCGCTGTCGAGCTCCACCGGTATCTGCACCTGCACCTCGCGTTTGGCGGTCAGCAGCAGCCTCCGCATGCTCGTGGAGAGGTCGAGTTCGTCGGCAGCGTGCTCGAAGTAGAGCGTGGTGGCTTCTATGCTCCGCATCGATGGTTTCCGGTGTGTCTTCGGCTGACGGCGATGCCCGTTGTGGAGGGTGACCGCTGAGGCAGCGTATCGGTGAAGGCGGCGCGGCCACAACCGGAATGGTTCGCCGGAAACAGCGATTGCCGGCTACAGTAGGAGTCAGAAAGGTTCGCATGGCGGAAGCTGTTTCACCCGATGACTTCTGGCGGCTGCTCGTGGCGAGCCGGCTGCTCTCCACCGAGGATCTGGCCGCGGCCCGCAGCAGTTTTGCAGACCGCGAGCCCGATGCGGTGGCGGCTGCCACCTGGCTCGGCTCCCGCGGCCTGCTGACCGCCTGGCAGGCTCGGCAGCTGCTGCGAGGCCGCGATGGCCCCTTCTTCCTGGGCGACTACCGGCTCCTCGATCAGCAAAAAACGCCTTACCGTGGCCGGCTGTTTTCAGCACGCCACCAGCCAACCGGCCGCGACGTTGCCCTCGTCGTCCTTGAAACCGACGCCTGCGACGACCCCGCAACCTGGGAGTCGATCGTGCGGGCGACACAGCTTGCAACGCAGGTCAGCGATCCCGTCATGTCGAAGACCTGGGCACTTGAGCAGGCAGGCCGTCGGCGGCTGGTTGTCTGCGAAACGATTGCCGGTGCTCCGCTGAGTGAGCGGTTTGCGGAAACCGGCGCTCGGCCGCTGGCCGAGACCGGCCGGATTGTGTTTGCGGTTGCCCGTGCGTTGGCCGAGTTGCACCGCCTGGGAGTCGTGCATGGGGCCGTCTCGCTGCACACGATCACCGAAGCCGAGCCGAGCGGCGGGGAACGCGATGGGCCGCCGGTTCGGCTGCTGCAGTTCCCGCTGGCGGGCGAGCCACACGTCCATCCGCCACGGCTGCCTCTGGAGGATCCCCGTCGGCTCGAGCCGCTGGGGCAGCGGATCTGCTTTGCCGCGCCCGAACTGGCCACGCCCGGAGCCACCGCCACCGCCACGAGCGATGTCTACTCGCTCGGCTGCGTGCTCGCGGCCCTGCTGACCGGCCGCCTGCCCAACTGGGACGGCACCGTCAGCGGCACGCTCGCCCGCGCGCAGCAGGCCGGCCTGCCAGCTCTCCCTCGCGGGAGCGTTCCGGCCGAAGTCGCGACCGCCATCGACTACATGACGGCCGCTGATCCGCTCCAGCGATACGCCTCGGCGGTAGAAGCGGCAGCAGCCGTGGCGGCCTGCTTCGGCCTGCCTGAGTTTCCTCTTGAGCCGCCCGCCACGGCTCCGGTGGCCAGCGAAGAACCGGCCGTGCCGTCGCTGGTCATGAAGACCGACACCGTAGCAGCAACCACGGCCACCCGCCGCCGTCGCCGCACAGCGGCTGCCCGTTCGCGGCAATGGCAGACGATTGCCATGGCGTTGCTTGCGGTGGCGGTGGCCGTCGGCGGTGCCGCAGGGATCTGGCTGGCGGTGCAGCCCGGCAGCGACGATCAGGCTGCAGTCGAGGATCCCGACCGAGACACCGGCCCGGGGGGCGATCGCGACCCTCAGGTGGGTGACGGCGGAGACGAGCCGCCCGCAGGACGACGGCAACAGCTTGTCGATGACGGCTCGCTGCCGTGGGCCTCCCCGACCACCGGCGGCCCGCCTGCGGTCGAGTTCCTGCCGCAGGGCAGCCAGCTGATGCTGCTGGCGAGGCCAGCCGACCTCTTCGCAGACGCCGAAGGCCGGCGGTTCGTCCAGGCCCTCGGCCCGCGGGTGGACGCTTTGCTCAACGAGGTCGAGCGGCTCAGCGGTGTGCCCCCGAGCGAGCTGGTGGAGCTGCGAATCGGCTGGGCCACGACCGCCGCGGGCGAGCCGGTCGTGGGCATCGTCCTGATCTCCGACGACGTCTTTGACGAGGCGTCAGGTGCCGCCTGGTCGACCGGCACCTCCCGCGAAGTGGATGGGGAAACGATCTACGATGCCCCCGGAGTGAGCAGCTGGCGGCCGACGTCTGGGGAAGGCCGCGTGTTGGTGATGGGGCCACGGGTGGCGATCGAGGAAAGCATGGCCGCCGACGGCGTGCCGCTGCTGGCTCCCGACGTCGAGCGGCTGCTCGAGGCTCTCGACGGCAGCCGCCAGCTGACCCTGATCGGCTCGCCGAGCTTCCTGCGGAACGATGCGGTGCTGTTTCTTCCGAAGCAGCTCACCGCCCCGGCAGCCGCGATCGCCGCACTCCTCGGGGAGCGAACAACGGCCGCTGCAGCCTCGCTCTTCCTGGGCGAGACATGCTATGTCGAGGTCGACGCCGTGCCGGTCACGGCCGAGCCTCCGCGTCGCCTCGTGGACGAGATGGCGAGCCGAGTTGGCCAGCTGCCTGATGATGTCGAGCAGCGATGCCTGGATCTTGCAGCCGGCGGCTACGGCGGCCGACTGATCGGCCGGCTGCCTGGGATGCTCCGCGTGGTCGCGGCGGAGCTGCGGTGGGGTGTCGAAGACGGCCTGGCGGTGCTCAACGCACACCTCCCACGGGAGGCCGCCCACAACCTCGCGCTCGCCAGCGAACTGGCACTGGCGCAGGAACCGGGGGCCGCCGCCGTTGTCACGGTCGCTGCGGCACCGCAGAAACCGCAGTCGATCGAGGCCAAGCTCGCACAGAAGGTGAGCCTGGTTTTCGCGAAAGACACGCTGGAAAAATCGATCGAGATGCTCTCCGCTGAGAGCGACATTCCGATGGAGATTCTCGGCGGCGATCTGCAGCTCGAAGGGATCACCAAGAATCAGTCGTTTGGCCTCGAACAGCAGGCCCAGTCGGTCGATGCCATCCTGCGAACGATCCTCGCCAAGGCCAATCCCGATGGAAAACTGGTCTACGTGATTCGCGGCGAAGGAGCGGAGGCGTCGCTGGCGATTACCACGCGGGCAGCGGCAGCCAAGCGAGGCGAAACGCTCCCGGCCGGCTTCGAGCAGCCCTGAGCCGTTTCGCAGCGGCGTGCTACTGCAGCAGCAGCATGCCGATCCCCATGTAGATCAGGATGCCAACAACATCCACGATCGCCGACACGAACGGATTGCTCATCAAGGCGGGATCGAGGCCGATCGAGCGAAACGCCAGCGGCAAGACCGAACCGACCATGGTGCCCATCATCACCACCCCGAGGATGGTGACAGGAATCACCAGGGCATCCACCAGGCTCGGCGCGTAGAAGACCGCGAGCACGTAGCCGGGCACCGCCAGCAGGCCGCCAAGCAGCAGGCCGAGCACCACCTCGCGGCGGAGGATCCGCGGCCAGTCCGAAAGCGTGCAGTCGCCCGTGGAGAGAGCCGTGATCACGAGGGTTGCCGACTGATTGCCCGAGTTGCCGCCGCTGGCCACCACCAGCGGAATGAAGGCGATCAGCCAGGCGTGCTGGATGGGCGCCCGCGCCAGGAGCATGGCGGTGATCGCCCCCGTGGCAAAGAGAATCGTCAGCCAGACGCCCCGCTTCCAGGTCATCGACGTGACCGCGGCCTCGAGATATCCCTCCCCCAGCGGCGCGATGGCGGCGATCATGTGGGCGTCGTCGGTGGCATCTTCGCGAATCGCATCGAGCACGTCGTCGTGGGTCACGATGCCCACGAGCCGGTTGTCGTCGTCGACCACCGGAATCGCCAGGAAGTCGAAGCGGGCGAGCTTCTGCACCACCTGCTCGCGTGACTCATCGAGCCGCACGCGAATCGGCTCGGATTCCATCAGGTCCCGCACGAGGGCCGTTGGCCTCGCCAGGATCAGATCCCGCAGCGACACAAAGCCGACGAGATGGCGATCGGCATCGAGCACGTAGATGTAGTAGATCGACTCACTGTCGGGCGCCTGGGCCCGCAGCCGAGCAATCGCCTCCCCCGCCGTGATCCCCGCCGGCAGCGAGGCATACTCGGTGGTCATCAGCGAGCCTGCGGAGTCTTCCGGGCAGGAGAGGAGCATCCGAATGCTCTGCCGCTCGGCCTTGGCGACAAAGGGCAGGATCGCCTCGACGAGCTCCTCGTCGATCTCACGGAGCACGTCGTCGCGGTTGTCCGAGGCCATCGACTCCAGCAGCTGCCCCGCTTTCGGCCGATCGGCCGTTTCCAGCAGAGCCACCTGCTCGGGCATCGGGTAGTACGGAAAAATCTCGGCCTGGCGGTCAACAGGCACGGTGTCGAGCAACGCCCAGATTTCCGCAGGCTCAAGCCCCTCCGAGAACTCCGCCACCGTTGCCGGATGGAGCTCTTCCGCGACTTCACGCAGCCCCTGCACGTCACCCTCGGTGATCATGCTGCGGAGTTCGGGAATCAGGATCGGGTTGGCTGAGTTCATGGCCGCAGGTTCTACCCGGTGGAGGATGTTTTGCCACCACCAGCAACGCGCTGGGGCAGCCGGGTTTCGTTGTCGAGTCCAGGCTGCAGCGCTAGACTCCCAAGCGGAGCGAGTCCACCGGTGGCAACGCTCCTGTTTGCCTTTCATCGTACGACGAAACACGAGGGCTGCTGGAGTGGAATGCCGAAGATGCCGACATCGGTTGGTCGCACGGGCGACCTGGCTGTGTGTCGCGGTTGCAGCCTGGCTGCCACCGACGGCCGGAGGCTTGAGCGGCAGCAACGCGGCGGCGGCTACGGCTGAGAGCGAGCGAGCCTCTGCCGAGCCTGCGGAGGGATATCGGTTTCTCCGCACGA
The DNA here is from genome assembly GCA_937900985.1 of uncultured Planctomycetaceae bacterium. GTDB lineage: Bacteria > Planctomycetota > Planctomycetia > Pirellulales > UBA1268 > M30B53. The sequence goes on from CALCGM010000089.1 coordinate 9,253, forward strand.
AGGCCTATCTCCCCGCGGATTTCGACCAGGAAGTCTTTGATGCCCTTCCGGAGGTGTGGGAGGAGCCCCTGCGGAGCCGGGCCGCTGAGGCGACGCCCGCCGAGCGGCGACTGATGGCGATGGAGCGGTATGGGCTCACGCCCGCTCCCGACGATCCTTCCCGGTCGCTGCAGTATGTCGTCGGGGCAGACGGATCCTGGACCATGAGCTGTCTGGCATGCCACCAGGGGCAGGTCGCCGGTCGCGCGATTCCTGGCGTGCCCAACTCAAACTACGCCCTGGAGACGCTCACGGAAGATGTCCGGCTGGTCAAAATTCGCCAGCGGAAGCCGCTCGGCCACATGGACGTCGGGTCGCTGCTCTTGCCGTTGGGCACGACCGCCGGCACCACCAATGCCGTGGTGTTTGGCATGGCGCTGATGCACCACCGCGACCGCGATCTGACGATCCTCTCCAAGCCACCCCTGCTCGACATGCCCCACCACGACATGGATGCGCCGGCCTGGTGGCACGTGAAGAAAAAACAGCGGCTCTACGCCGACGGATTTGCCCCCGCCGGCCACCGCATGCTGATGCAGTTTCTGCTGGTCAAGGAAAACGGGCCGGAGAAGTTTCGCGAGTGGGAAGACGACTTCCGCAGCATCGAAACATGGATCGATTCGCTCGAGCCTCCGGCCTGGCCCTGGGCGATCGACGCGTCGTTGGCCGAGCAGGGGAGGGTGGTGTTTGAGCAGAGCTGCAGCGAGTGCCACGGCAGCTACGCCGCCTCGGGAGACACTTACCCGGAGCGAATCATTCCCATCGACGAGATCGGCACCGACCGTGTGCGGCTCGACGCGCTTGCCGCCAGCAATCGCCGTGACCTCAACGAGAGCTGGTTTGGACACTACGGAGACGACGGCGGCCTGACCGAGCCCGAAGGCTACGTCGCCCCGCCGCTCGACGGCATCTGGGCCACAGCGCCCTACCTCCACAACGGCTCCGTCCCCACCCTCTGGCATCTCCTGCATCCGGCCGAGCGGCCTGCAGTCTGGAAGCGAACGCCGACCGGCTACGACCAGACCCTGGTTGGCCTCGAGGTGGCCCATTTCGACGCGATGCCTGCCACGCGGATGCCACCGGCCGAACGCCGCCGACACTTCGACACCAGCAAGCCCGGCAAGTCTGCCGCTGGCCACGACTTCCCCGACACGCTCAGCGAAGCGGAAAAACGGGCCGTCCTCGAATACCTCAAAACGCTCTGAAGCCGGCACCCCCTCGCCCGGCCGCAGACCGAGCAAAGGCGGAAGACCGCCCGCGGATGGTCCAAGCTCGGCAGGCGGCAAAAGTCTCGTCGCAGG